>JAKAMV010000028.1 GCA_021812735.1 Chloroflexota bacterium
CCATCCGCCACAAGGACGGGCGCCTCACCGACGTGCTCTACAACGCCTCGGTCTACAAGGACGCCGCCGGCAGCGTGCTCGGCGTGTTCGCCGCCGCCCGCGACGTGACCGAGCAGAAGCGGGCCGAGGCCGAGGTCGCCGAACAACGGACCAAGGAGCTGGAGCGGATCGCCGAACTCGAGCGGTTCCAGAAGCTCACCGTCGGGCGCGAGCTGAAGATGATCGAGCTCAAGAAGGAGATCGAGGATCTGAAAGCGCTGGCTCCCGCGGGGAAGCCGACGGCGTGACCGGCGAGGTCGCGACCGGCGCCGAGCGAGACCCCGCCGCCGACCCTGGCAGCTACGCGAAGGCCATCCTCAACATCCTCGACGACGCCGCGGGCGAGAGGACCCGGCTCGCGGCCACGCAGAAGGCCATCCTCAACATCCTCGACGACTCTGCCGAGGAGAAGGCTCGCCTGGCCGACACCCAGCGCGCGGTGCTCAACATCCTCGAGGACTTCGACGCCGAGAAGAGCAAGGTCGAGCAGATCAACGCCGAGATGGCCGCCGAGATCGCCGAGCGCAAGCGGATCGAAGAGGAGCTGCTGAAGGCGAAGGCCGCCACCGACGCCTCCAACAGGGAACTCGAGGCCTTCAGCTATTCGGTGTCGCACGACCTGCGCGCGCCGCTGCGATCCATCGACGGCTTCAGCCAGGCGCTGCTCGAGGATTATGCCGACCGCCTCGACGAACCGGGTCGGGCGCACCTCGCGCGCGTGCGCGCCGCCACCGTGCGCATGGGCGGACTGATCGACGACCTGCTGCAGCTCTCGCGCATCACGCGCGCCGAGATGGTCCGCGAAACGGTGAACCTGAGCGTGCTCGCCGAGTCCGTCATGGGGGATCTGCAGCGCACCGAGCCGGCACGCCGGGTCGAGATCACCGTCCAGCCCGGGCTCCAGGCCGAGGGCGATCCCGATCTGCTGCGTATCGTGCTCGTGAACCTGCTGTCGAACGCCTGGAAGTTCACGGGTCGGCAACCGGCGGCGCGCATCGAGCTGGGCGCCCGGGGGAACGGGGGCGAGCGCGCGTTCTTCGTCCGCGACAACGGCGTCGGCTTCGACATGGCCTACGCCCCCAAGCTCTTCGGTGCCTTCCAGCGCCTGCACGCCCAGGGAGAGTTCCCCGGCACGGGGATCGGTCTCGCCACCGTGCAGCGGATTGTCAACCGTCACGGTGGCCGGGTCTGGGCCGAGGCCGCCGTGGATCAGGGTTCGACGTTCTACTTCGCGCTTCAGCCAGGCCGCAGCACCTGAGGAGGCAACATGGATGACATGGCCAAGATCATTCTGCTCGTCGAGGACAATCCGGACGACGAGGCGCTGACGCTGCGCGCCCTCAAGAAGAACAACATCCTCAACGAGGTGGTGGTCGCGCGCGACGGGGCCGAGGCGCTCGACTACCTGTTCTGTCGCGGCGCCCACGTCGGCCGCGACCCACAGACGCAGCCGGCGGTCACGCTGCTCGATCTCAAGCTGCCCAAGGTGGACGGGCTCGAGGTGCTGAAGGAGATCCGGGCCAACCCGTCCACGGCGCTGCTGCCGGTGGTGATCCTCACCTCCTCCAAGGAAGAGCCGGACCGCATCAACGGGTACCGCCTCGGCGCCAACAGCTACATCCGCAAGCCGGTCGACTTCGGTCAGTTCATGGAGGCGGTCCGGTCGCTCGGGTTGTACTGGCTGGTGCTGAACGAGGCTCCTCCCAGCCAGCGGGGAGAGCGGTGACGAGGTCGCTGCGTGCCCTGATCGTCGAGGATTCGGAGGATGACGCCGCGCTGCTGCTGCGCGAGTTGCGGCGCGGCGGGTACGAGCCGACGCATGCGCGGGTCGAGACTGCCGAGACGATGCGCGCCGAACTGTCGGGCCATCCCTGGGACATCGTGCTCTCCGACTTCACCATGCCGCAGTTCGACGCCTTCGATGCCCTGGCCGTGCTGCGCAGCACGGGGCTCGATCTCCCGTTCATCATCGTCTCGGGCACCATCGGCGAGGATCGCGCGGTGGCTGCCATGCAGGCGGGCGCGCACGACTACATCCTGAAGGGAAACCTGAAACGCCTGGTGCCTGCGGTGGAGCGTGAACTCGAACAGGCCGGGCAACGCCGGGCACGACGCCAGGCGGAGGAGGTGCTGCGCCACGCCCGAGCCACGGAGGTGCGCCTCGGTCGCCTCCTCGACGAGTCGTCGGACGAGATCCACGTGTTCGACGCGGAAACGCTGCGCTTCGTCCAGACCAATGCCGGCGCCCGGCGCAACCTCGGCTACACAGAAGACGAGCTCAGCCGGATGACGCCCGCCGATCTCCAGTCCGAGTACACGCCCGAGGACATCGTGGCGCTTCTGGAACCGCTCCGCGCCGGAGAGCGCGACCGGCTGCGGGTCGAGACGTTTCAGCGCCGGAAAGACGGCTCCACCTACCCGGTCGAGGTGCGGCTCCGATACGTCGCCTCCGAGGAGCCGCCGGTCTTCGTCACGATCGCCCAGGACATCACGGAGCGGCGGGCACTCGAGAGCCAGCTGCTCCAGGCCCAGAAGATGGAGGCGATCGGGCAGCTGGCGGGTGGGATCGCCCACGACTTCAACAACGTGCTCACCGCCATTCGCGGGTACGCCGAGTTCGCCCGTCGGGGCCTCGAGGAGGACGCCAGCCGCCGGAACGACCTCGATGAGGTCGTCGCGAACACCGATCGGGCAGCGTTGCTCGTTCGGCAGCTCCTGGCCTTCGGCCGCCGCCAGATGCTCTCACCACGCGTCATCGACCCGGTCGTGGTCGTCGAGGGCGTCGCTTCGCTGCTGCGCCGGCTGCTCGGCGAACATATCGAGCTCACGACGCACGCGGCGCATCGCTCGGCCCAGGTCAAGGCCGACCCGAGCCAGCTCGAGCAGGTGATCGTCAACCTGGCCGTGAACGCCCGCGACGCGATGCCCGACGGAGGACGGCTCACGATCGAGCTCACGGACGTCGAGCTGGGCCCCGGATACCCCGCCACGCACCTCGACGCGATCCCGGGCCCGTACGTGCTCCTCACGGTCTCCGATACCGGCGTCGGCATGGACGCCGAGACGCGGGCGCACATGTTCGAGCCGTTCTTCACGACCAAGGAGCCGGGCAAGGGGACCGGCATGGGCCTGGCGACGGTGTACGGCATCGTCAAGCAGTCCGGAGGGTTCATCTACGTCTATAGCGAGCCCGGCCGCGGCTCGACGTTCAAGATCTATCTGCCCCGCGTCATGGAGGAGCCGGCGGTGATGCTCGCGGACGCCGCGGCGGCCCGACCGTCGCTGTCCGGCGCAGAGACGATCCTCCTCGTCGAGGACGATCCCGCGGTGCGCGGCCTCGCGCGCCGCACGCTCGAGGAGCAGGGGTACACGGTGCTCGAGGCCGCGGGTGGCGCCGAGGCGCTTGCGATCGCCGCCTCGCATGTCGGCCCGATCGCGCTGCTCGTGACCGACGTCGTCATGCCCGGCCTGCAGGGCCACCAGCTCGCCGAGCAGCTCACGGCGGCACGGCCCGACCTGCGCGTCCTCTACGTGTCCGGGTTCACCGAGAACTCGGTGATTCACCATGGGGTGCCCGAGCAGGGAGTGGCATTCCTGTCGAAACCGTTCAGTGCCGACGCGTTGGGGGGAGCCGTGCGGCGGGTGCTCGACGGGCAGCCCGGATGACGGAGCCGGACCGACCGCTCGAGGCGGCGAGCGATCCCGTCCTCGTCGTGGACGACGAGGACGCCGTACGCAGTCTCTTCGCTCGGGCACTCCGCGACGCCGGGTACGACACCCGCGAGGCGGCCGACGGCGTCGAGGCACTCGACCTGCTCGAGCGCGAGCGAGTCGCGCTCATCGTGCTCGACAGTACGATGCCGCGGCTCGACGGGGCGGGGGTCGTCCGTGCCGTCCGCGAGCGCGCCGCCACGCGCACGCTGCCGGTCATCCTCATCACCGGCTCAGGCGACGAGAACAGCGTCATCACCGGCCTCGAGGCAGGAGCCGACGACTTCCTCGAGAAACCGGCCCGCCTCGACGAGGTCGTCGCGCGCGTTCGTGCGCACCTGCGGAGTCGCACGACCTGGTTGAGCGTGGTCGAGGAGGAGCTGCAGGGTCGCTCGGCGGTCGTCGAGGCCCTGAGCCACCTCGCCCTGCCCTTGGCAACCCCACCCGAGGAAGCTGCGGAAGCCATCGTCGCCGAGCTGTCGCGACGAACCGCCTGCGACTTCATCGCCGTCTGGCAGCTCATCCGAGGCGATCACCTGCTCGAGCTCGCGACGTACACCCGGATCGACGGCATGCGGCGCGGTGGGACCCCTGTCGAAACGGGCCTCTCGCGCGACCTGGTGGCTCGCGCCCGCCAGGGTCCGTGGGTCGAGGACGTCGTGCCGTCCGAGGGCGACGTGCGAGCGGCGGCATTCGTTGCGGCGAACGTCACCATCGGCGCCGGTGCACCGATCCATGCCGGCGACGAGCTGGTCGGCTTGCTGTGGCTCGGCGTCGGTCAGGAGGCGCAGCGGCCCGCGCCGGTTCGGAGGGCCGGGCTCCTCGCCTCCGCCATCGACTATGCGAGCATCCTCGGCGCCACCGTCGGGTCGGCCCTCGCCGATCGCCGCGGCAGGGCGGCGATCCGGGCGGAGCTCCAGGGCGCCCTCGCCGCTCGAGCGTTCCATCCCGTCTTCCAGCCGATGGTCGACCTCGGGTCGCGTCACATCGTCGGCTATGAGGCCCTGACCCGGTTCGCCGATGGCACCCGGCCGGACTTGCGGTTTGCGCAGGCCGCTGCGGTCGGTCTCGGACCCGACTACGAGCTCGCCGCGATCGAAGCAGCGCTCGCTGCCGCGTCACGCCTGCCTAGCGATGCGTTCCTGTCCCTCAACGCGTCGCCGGGTCTCGTGCTCGGAAGCACGCGCCGGCTACGAGAATCGATCCGATCGACCACCCGACAGCTCATCATCGAGCTCACCGAGCACGTCCCGATCGACGATTACGCGGCGGTTCGCGAGGCGATCGCAGAGCTCGGCGGTGTCGGCCTTGCGGTCGATGACGCCGGCGCCGGATACGCGAGCCTCCGGCACATCCTCGAGCTGGGACCGACGTTCGTGAAGCTCGACGTCAGCCTCGTTCGCGCCATCGAGGGCGACGGGCTCCGCCAGGCACTCGCGGCGGGTCTCGACTACTTCGCCCTCAGGAGTGGCTTTCACCTCATCGCCGAGGGCGTCGAGACCGAGGACGAGGCGGCCACGCTGGAAGGGCTGGGCATCGAGTTCGGGCAGGGCTACTTGTTCGGGCGCCCGGAACCGGTCGGGGACTGAACGCTGGCCGCCGGCCTCGCCGCGACCGAGGTGCTCTCGGGGTTGCGAGGCCACGACCCACGGACGCGCGCTCGTCGACAACGGGCTATCACTGCGGGACCGAGCTACGCATCTGTACAACTTGACAACTTGCGCTGCCTGAGGCAGGATCGGCTCATGCAGGAGCTCACCTACTCGGACGCACGGGCCGAACTCGCCAACCTCCACGAACACGCGCTGGCGCACCTGCCGACGAGGATCACCCGCCGTCGAGCGGATCCTGCTGTCCTCCTGTCCGAGGCGGACTTCCGCGCTCTGCTCAGCCGCTATGTGTTCAGCCCCGAAGTCTTCTTCGAGCCGTCGATCGTGTCGATCTGGCTGCCTGAGCTGGCCGTTTGGGGACGGGGCGGCTCGTTCGCCGAGGCGCGCGCAGATCTCCTCGGCGAACTCGACCAGTTGCTCGGGGTCCTCGAGACCGACGAGCGCGTCCGACTGGCGCCCAACATGGTCGAGCGGCTTCCCTGGATCTACCGACTGATGGGCGCGGCTTCCGACGAGGAGTTGGAAGGGATGCTCTTCGCCGAACCTGTGGTTGAGGCGTCTGCACCGGCCCTCGTCGGCGCCTGATCCTTGGCGACATTCCGGGATCTCCGTCAGTACGTCACGAACGACGGTTGGACCGAGGAGCCGAACCTCGCCCGCGGCCGCCGACGGACAGGCGATCATCGGCGTTACTTCCGCGAGCTGGCCGATGGAACGCGTCTGAGGACCAAGGTCTCCCACGACGAGGACGCCGAGATCGGCGAGGACCTGTTCCATCGGATCCTTCGGGATCAACTCGGGGTGACCGAGGAGCGGTTCTGGGAGGTTGTCCGGGGACAAGCGGGAACCGCGACCGAGGCGGCACAACCTGCCGTCGAACCGGTGCCGGGTTGGCTGGTGACGCGACTGCTCCTCACCGTCGGGCTGTCCGAGCCTCTGGTTGCGCAGATGACTCCTGACGAAGCGCGCGCCGCCTGGCTCGAGTACCAGGCCCAACCTCGCGAAGACACGTAGCGGTTCCGAATAGCGATCCCGAACCCGAGGTCAGCGACGGGGCGGCAAAGCTCGGCCCCCGAGGGAACCGCGCACGCGTCGCCGATAGGTGGGTCATACGCCCGCGGAGGATGGTGATGATCAAGCTCGAATCTGACTGATATCAGGCGGCTGCTCCAGCGTCACACAGTCGAGTTGCCTGACCAGCGCTCTGCCCCGGAAACCTCGATCTCCAGCGGGAGTCGGGCCGGGACGTTAAGGTCGGTTCTGGCGGTGCGACTCCTCTCGCCCCGACCAGATCCGCGAGCTGCCGCGTTTCGTGCTCAGAATCGCGGCAAGGAGGTCCCTCCCTCGGTCCTCATCTTGCACCGCCGTACCCGAGTTGTCCCGTCTCCTTGGCTCCGAGCCCCCCGATTCTGCAAGTGTCGATTGCCAGAAGCACTCCAATTTCGTAAACTGGCTCTATGCTGACCCGCGACCAGGTCAACGCGCTGAACCCCTGGTGGGGCGATGCGGGCTGGCGGCCGGCCGACGACCTGCACCTCGCCGCCGCTGCCGCGGCCCCGTTCCGCTGGGATCCGCGCCCGTTCGATCCAGACGACCTCGCCTCGGGCGCCGTGTTCACCCTGCGCGGCCTCCGCCAGAGCGGCAAGACGACGCTCGCCAAGCGCCTCATCGCCGATCGCGTCGCGGCGGGCCTCGCCCGCCGCACGTGCTTCCTCACGCTCCAGACCGTCACCACCGCCGACGAGCTGCGCGAGGCCGTCGAGCTCGTCCTGCGCCTCTGGCCGGACGCCCCCGGCGACTGGCTGTTCGTCCTCGATGAGCTCACCTTCGTCCCGGACTGGGCGCGCCCGATCGTCTACCTGCGCGAGCACGACCGCGCGTTCCACGCCGCGACCGTGCTCCTCACGGGATCGTCAGCCTACGACCTCGCAGGGTCGGCGGACCTCCTCCACGGCCGTCGCGGGCGCTGGCACCGGCCGCTCGACAGGCTGCACATGCCGATGAGCTTCCGCGACTACGCGGCCGCCCGGAACCCGGCGGCGCCGCCCTCGGCTCGGCCCGCCCTGGCGGACCTCCTCTCGCCCGATGGCCGCGCGCTCGTCGAGACGGCGAGCCTGCGCACGGGCGAGCTCGACCAGTACCTCGGCGAGTACGTCCGCTGCGGCGGCCTGCCGGCGCCGGTGGCCGACATGCTCCTCGACGGGCGCGTCGCGGACGGCACCGTCACCGAGCTCTGGCGGGGGCTCTCCGCCGACGCGCGGCGCCTGTCGCGCAGCGACCTCACGCTGCGCAAGCTCTTTGCCAGGACGGTGGTCGCGCTGTCCTCGATGACCGACACTGGGACCCTCGCTCATGAGCTCGACGTCAGCCGGCCCACCGCGGGCGCCTACGTGGACGTGCTCGCTGCGTCGTTCGCCCTGATCGCCCTCCATCAGCGCGACGCCAAGCGCCAGGACGGCCCGGCCCTTCGACGTCCGCGCAAGCTGTATCTGGGCGACCCGGCCCTGGCGGCGATCCCGGGCGTGCTCGGCGGCCCAATGCCGTCCGAGGGGGCGCTCGTGGAGAACGCGCTCGCGATCGCGCTCCTGCGCGCGGACCGGGCGGCGCTCGAGGGCTTCGCGCACCCCGACCACCTGTACTACTGGCGCAGCGCCGACGGTAGGGAGGTCGACTTCCTCGTCACCGAGCCCGCCCTCGTCGCGGTCGAGTCCAAGTACGCCGCGCACCGCACCGGCAAGGACTACGAGAGCATGACCAAGGCGTTCGGACGGGGGATCATGGTGAGCCGGCGGGACGTGGAGCTCGACCGCGAAGTCCTGACCGTGCCGGCCGGCGTGCTCCTGGCGCTCCTTGGCTGATGGGAGGATCACCGATCCGCCGCACCCGGCTCTCGATCCGCGTCAACCTTGGTGAGGGTCGCGGGGAGCGTCTGTGGCCGCAGCCAGGCCGGATCTTCGCGGCGGCGGAGCCACACGTTCACCTGCGCGGTCCGGCTTCTTTGCTCCCGCGCCGTCCGGACTGCGACGATGACGCCCAGCCTCCTGTCCGTCGCTGGCCTTCATTCCCCGCTCGACAATGAAGGTATACGACGGTGTTGTGACCGTACACCTTCAATCTCTGCAGGAGAGTGAAGGTGTACGAGCGGGGTGGACATGGCCCGATGGGTGGAGCGGACCTGGGAGGGAGACCCGGGAGTGATGGGCGGGCGCCGTGCCCGGGCCTCCTTCCGGTACCGGGCCTTCGTCCCTGACCCGGTCGCTGCCCTCGCGCCCGTCGTCCCGTTCGAAGTGGCAGACGCCGCCGCCGACGCCGAGGCCGCGATCCGGGCGCTCAACGAGCGGGCGACCGTCGGCGGGCTCGAGGCGATCGGGCCGCTGCTCCTCAGGTCGGAGGCGGCGGCCTCGTCGCGCATCGAGGGCTACGACGTGTCCTCGCTCAACCTCGCCCGGGCCCTGGTCGATCCCAGAGCGGCGAGGGGGAGCGCCCGGACCGTCGCCGCGAACGTCTCCGCGATGGAGGAGGCCGTCGCAATCGCCGACCGGGAGGGGCCGGTCGGGGTGGACGACCTCCTCGCGATCCACGCGGTGCTGATGGCGGGCGACGAGCGCGCGCGCCCCGGCCGCGTGCGCGAGGAGCAGAACTGGATCGGCGGGCGCCTGGGCAACCCGTCCGACGCCGCCTTCGTGCCGCCGCCCGAGGACCTCGTCGCCCCGCTCCTCGACGACCTCGTCGCGTTCGTCGCGCGCGACGACCTCCCGGCGGTCGCCCAGGCGGCCATCGCCCACGCCCAGTTCGAGACGATCCACCCGTTCATCGACGGCAACGGGCGCGTCGGGCGCGCGCTCGTCCACGTGGTCCTTCGGCGCAGGGGCGCGGCCAGGAGGTTCGTGCCGCCGGTCTCCATCGTGCTGGCCGCCCGGCCCGCCGCGTACGTCGACGGCCTGACCGCCTTCCGCGAGGGGCGCGTCGCGGACTGGGTCGCCTCCTTCTCGGGGGTGGCCGCAAGGGCGGCGACGGTGTCGATCGAGCTCGCCGACCAGGTGGCCTGGCTGCAGGCCGCGTGGCGCGAGCGCGCCGGCCGCCCGAGGTCCGACTCCGCCGCCGCGCGACTGATCTCGCTGCTGCCGGCGCTCCCCGTCCTCTCCGCGCCGACCGCCCGGGGCGCCATCGGCGTGAGCCAGCAGCAGACGCTCGCCGCCTACGAGGCACGGGTTGTCGGCCGGTGAGGTGCGCTCCGCCCGGCCGGGCCACGTTCACTCCCCTGACGCGCGTCCCGAACGCGGTCCCGCGCCTGCCGGGGTGGGTGGCCGGCTCCCGGTCGCGCGCACCTTCAGTGGGAGTCGGACGCTGGACCGAGGGCGGCGACGCCGTTCTGGTCGTAGAGCGTCATCGCGAACCGGCCCGATGACCTGATGCCCGAGCAGTCGAAGGAGTACGCGAGCGCCACGCTGTCTCCCGGGGCCATGAACGGCTCCGACGACTTGATCCCGTTCCGGTTGAATGCCAGCAGCACGTTCGGCGACGGCGTGACCGAGTGCGAGCCCGCCTGCGGCCCGACGATCGTGAGGGAGGCCTGCGGGCTGCCCGCGCTCGTGTCGAGCGACCCGCCCGGGTCCATGTCCCAGTGCAGGACGGCAGGACCCAGCGCAGCGTTTGCGGGGACCGGCAGGCGTACCTCGAGCATGACGCTGGCCCCGGGCGCCAGCGAGGGCCCGATGGCGGCGCAGTTCAGGAGCAGGAACGCGGCCGTGGGCAGCTTGAGCGCCACGCCGCCGACGACCATGTTCTCCGAGTAGGTGGGGCAGGGGTCGAGCGGGGCGGCGTGGGTCCCGATGTTCGTGAGCGTCACGTAGTAGACGAGGTCGGCGCCTGGGGTGACGGACGACGGAACGGTCAGCGCGGCCGACGCTGGCTGCGGCGCGGACGCCGGCCCCTCCGGCGCGACCGGGGTGAAGGCGTGGGCGGTGAAGGTGGACGCGGCCGACGGGACGTCGCAGCGGGGCACCCCGCCGATCCCCGGCCCGGGCGACGTCGGGCCGGCGTCGATGGGTGCTCCCCCCGACGGGAGGGTGACGGCGAGGGACGTGACGACAGGCTTCGTGGCGCCGCACCAGTTCGACCACCACACGTAGTCCCCCGCTTTCCCGTGCGTCTCGAGGAGGACTGGGCCGGCGACCGCGCCCGGGACGTTGCCCCCGTCGCCGGGGTCGCCGCGGTACGTGATCGGCCCGACAGCCGTCGTGCCGGAGCGCAGCTCGACGAGCCGCGGGCTGCCCTCGAGGGCGCAGGCGCGCGTGCCGACGTTGGTCACGGTGAGCGAGCCGAGCATCTGCCCGCCTCCCCCCTGCCACCCGGCGGACGCGGCGAGGTCGCCGGGGAGGCAGGGGGGCGTCCCCGGCGGGACGGCGGCCGGCGTCGGCGAAGGGGCCGTCAGGGCCGACTGGTCGAGCCACGGGACGATCGAACCCGAGGGTCTCGGGTCCCCAGCCGGGCTGGCGGACTGCCCTGTCGGCGAGACCGCCGCCGTTGCTGCCGGGCCCACGGCCGAGCCCGGCTGGCTCGCGAGGGGCGACGCGGCGCTCCCGCACGCCGCTACCAGGGAGGCGCTGACCAGCGCGCTCGAGAGAGCCGCGAGCCTCCGTCTCGTCATTGGTGACTGCGCCTGCCCGGGCGCGTGCGGCGCGAGGCCCCGGCGAGGCCGGCGAGGCCCGCGAGGACGAGGATCGCCGCCCGCCAGTCTGCGGCCGCCGGGGCTAGCGAGGCGGGTAGCGCGTCCGTTGCCGGGAGGCGCCCGAACCACGCCAGCAGGGCCGCGAGGGTCTGGGGAGTGCCCGGATGCTGCTGGTATCGCTCGGGGTCCAGCGCGCCGGAGGCCGCGACGTGCCATGCGATGGTCACCGCGCGGGAGTCGAGCGTCGAAGGGTCGCGGAACGCGACGACCGCCCGCTTCCACCCAGGCTGGACCGCGGCCGAAGGTGTCACGGGGAAGCGCAGTGTCGCTGCGGCGTGGCCCTTGAGGACCCGCTCGACCTCGAGGTCGAAGCCGCCGTCGGAACGCTGCGTGACGTCCGCGAGCACGACGAGCCGCGACGAGCCCACGACGTCCGAGAAGGTGGTGGATGCGAGCCCGGAGTCGGCCATGGCCGTGGCGCCGACGGCTGCAAAGAGAGCCGCGGCCAGCCCGGCCGAGAGGAGCGCCCTGCCGATCATCTCTGAGCCGTGCCTCCACTGCCCGTGGGTCGGGTGTTCGACGCGCCCGCCGCCTGGACTGTGGTGCGCTCCTGGCGGCGTGACCGCAAGGGCCTGATCGGCTCGCGCCTACGGCATCGCCCACCCGTCGGGCGGCACCGTGAAGGCGGCGACGCTCGCCTTCCACGGCCCGCCGGGCGTCGAGCCGTGCGGCGGCGTCCGGGAGAGGCCGACGGCGGCGACCTTGGCCGTCCCCGAGAAGCCGACCCAGCCGTGCATCGAGGCGCCCGGCACGATGATCGGGCCGAAGCAGACCACCGGCGACTCGGCGCCGGGCCACAGCACGCTGCACTGGAAGGGCCCCGGCTGGATGCGGACCTGGGTCACGGGCAGGCCCAGCGGCGCGACGACGGCCTCGACGGCCGCGAGCGCCGACGGGCAGGGATCGCCCGAGCCGCCCGGCGCGACCTCGGCCGGCTCGGGGACGCAGACGATCGAGGCGCTGGGGGACGGCGACGCGGTCGCGGTCGCCGGGGGCGACGGGCTCGCCGGGGGCGGGGGCGAGGGCGGGGGCGACGGGGTTGTGGACTGCGGAGGCGGCTGCGTCGGGGCGGCGGTAGGCGCCGGGGAGGCGCAGGCCGCCAGCGTTACCAGCAGGAGCAGAGCGGCGAGTCGGCGCATCGCACCCGGTGACGGACGTGGAGGCGTGGAGGTTCCGCGGGGCAGGACAGCCAGTCTAGCCGCGCGCGTTGGCTCGTCGTCCTCGGCAGCCGCGGATTCAGGATTCACCCGAGCTGCGCGCCTTTCGGGTTGCACCGCGTCGCGCCCTGCGACAATCGGCGGGTGGACCTCCTCGACAGCGTTCCGCGCTTCGGACTGACGCTGTTCGAGCGCGGCCTCGCCGCGGTCGCCCTCGCCTGGGCCGTCCTCACCGCGGTCCGCTGGCGCCGCTCGGGCGTACGCGCCGCCCTCTCGCTGTCCGTGCCCGAGGCGCTGATCGCGATCGGTGCGGTCGGCGTCTGGGCATTCACCGTCGCCCCCGACAAGATCTTCCTGCCCGGCGACATCCCGCAGCACATGCCGGTCAACCTCGTCCCGGTCCTGCCCCTCGTCTCGGATCTCCTGGGGCCCGAAGGCTGGTTCCTGAACGGCCCGAACCTCGTGGCGAACCTCGTGCTCTACGCCCCGATAGGGTTCGGCCTCCGCTGGCGGTTCGGCCTGCGCATGCGGTGGATCCTGCTGGCAGCGGCAGCCCTGAGCACGGCCGTCGAGGTGTCGCAGGCGCTCTCGGACCAGATGCGGACCCCCGACGTCAACGACGTCCTCCTGAACACGGTCAGCGCGGCCGTGGGTGCGTTGGCGTTCACGGCGGCGCACCGGCTGCTCGCCGTCCGTGGCCGGGGACGCCGAGCCGCGGCACCGGAGCCGGATGCGGCTGGGTAAGCTACTGTCCGCCGCCTCGCCTCACCCTCGGGTTCAGGCTGCCGCAGCGCCAGGGTCCACATCCAGGCGAGAAGGGTCACGCGCTCCGGAGCCACTCGCACGGCTCGGACGGCTCGGTCAGCCGCATCGTGGTCGGAAGGTCGGTGGCCGCGGGGCTATGCCTCTCGCCCAGACCAGTACGCATGTTCTATGTCGCACCGTCGTCGCTGCGGCGCAGAAGTCCGCTATCCCCGCCGCCCTGTCGTCGTGGTTCAGGGCGACGCCTTCAACGCGAGCACCCTTCGGGCCGTCCTCTGCGTCGTGCTCACGAGCAACGTGAAGTGGGCCGAGGCGCCGGCCAACGTGCTGCTCGCCGCCAAGGCCACGGGCCTGCCGAAGCCGTCGGTCGCCAACGTCTCGCAGCTCGTGACCCTCGACCGCGGGGCGCTCACCGAGCGGGCCGGCCGCCTCTCGGCGTCGGGCCTCGAGCTCGTGCTCGCCGGTTCGACGTCGTCCTCGGGCGGGGCTGACGACAGCCCTCCCCCGGTCGCCGCCACCTGCTACGAGGACCACAGTCCGCGGCCCGTGGCGACGGAGGTCCGACCGGGGATCATGGCCGTGCGCGGGGAGGGTCGGCCCAGCAAGCGCCTCCGGCGCGCGCTCGAGCGACTGCGGCGGGCCGCCGACGCCTGAGCCCGAAGCCGGAAGAGGCCGTCCCCACCAAGCGCGTCATGCAGGGCCGTCGCCACCAGTCGCCCCACAGGGTCTGGTTGCCCCCAATCGCCCGGTCGACGATGCTCTGCATGTGGGACGAGGACCAGAGCGCCGGCGACGGGGCAACGCACGCGACAGCGCGAAACACCAGGTGACTTCCCCGGTCGAGGCACTCCGGCGCGCCGGCAGCTCCACCGACGACATGCTGCGCGCGACGGTGGGCGGCCTTCTCCCGATCCGCGTCGCAGACCCCGTCGAGCGCCTCGCAGACCGCGTCACCAACGGCGTCTGGGCCGCCGGGCGGGCGGGCTGACGCGATGGGCGTCGTCCTCGGAATCGACGTCTCGACCACCGCGACCAAGGCCGTCCTCGTGGACGGGGCGGGCCGCGTCGTCGGCATCGCCTCGTCTGGGTACGGCTTCGAGGCCCCGCGGCCGCTGTGGTCGGAGCAGGACCCCGCCTTGTGGTGGGCGGCGGCGCAGGAGGCCATCCCCCGGGCGCTCGCCGTTGCGGGGCTCGCGGGCGACGACGTCGAGGCCGTGGGTCTCACCGGTCAGATGCACGGCCTCGTGCTGCTCGATGCGGCAGACGAGGTCATCCGGGCCGCCATCCTGTGGAACGACCAGCGGACCGGGGCCGAGTGCGACGCGATCCGTGCCGCGCTCGGGCCGGCGCACCTCGTCGAGCTCACGGGCAACGACGCCCTGACCGGCTTCACCGCGCCGAAGCTCGCCTGGGTGAGGGCGCACGAGCCGGCGAACTGGGCACGAGCGGCCCACGTGCTGCTCCCGAAGGACTACGTCCGGCTCAAGCTCACGGGCGTCCACGCGATGGACAGGGCCGACGGCTCCGGCACCATCCTGTTCGACCTAGCGGCCCGCTCCTGGTCGCCGGAGGTCCTCGCGGCACTCGCGATCGACCCGGCGTGGATGCCGCCGACCTTCGAGGGCCCAGAGCTCACCGGGGCCGTCACGCCGGCTGCGGCTGCCGCCACGGGCCTGCAGGAGGGCACGCCGGTGGTGGCCGGCGGCGGCGATCAGGCCGCGAACGCGGTCGGTGTCGGCGCGATCGCGTCTGGACGCGTGGCGATGTCCGTGGGGACCTCGGGGGTGACGTTCGCCGCCACGGACCGGCCGCTCTTCGAGCCGGCGGGGCGCGTCCATGCGTTCTGCCACGCCGTGCCCGGGCGGTGGCACCTGATGAGCGTGATGCTCTCCGCGGCCGGCAGCCTGCGCTGGTTCCGGGACGCCCTCGCGCCGGGCGTCGCGTATGCGGACCTCGCGGCGGGCGCGGGCGAGGTTCCCGCGGGCAGCGACGGCCTGCTGTTCCTGCCGTACCTGTCCGGAGAGCGATCGCCGCACCCTGACCCGCTCGCGCGTGGCGCGTTCGTCGGGCTGACGCTCGCCCACGACCGGCGGTACCTCACGCGGGCGGTCATGGAGGGCGTCGCCTTCGGCCTGCGCGACGGGCTCGACCTCATGGTCGCCGCGGGGATGCCTCGGCCCTCGCAGGTCCTCGGCTCGGGTGGCGGCACGGCGAGCCCGGTGTGGCGGCAGATCCTCGCAGACGTCCTGGGCGCGTCGATCGCCACGCCGGCCACGACCGAGGGCGCGGCGTACGGCGCCGCCGTGCTGGCCGCGGTCGGCGTGGGTTGGTTCGGCACCGTGGAGGCGGCAACGGACGCCCTGGTGCGCGCCACCCCGGCGGCAGAGCCCGGCCCGGACGCCTCGGCCTACGTCGACGCCCACGCCCGCTACCGCGACCTCTATCCGGCGCTCGCGCCCGAGTTCCACAGGATGGGCCCGCCTGGCCGCTGACCAGCGGGGCCCCGACGACGCCTGCGCGGACGTTCGCGCCGCGGACCGCGTCGATGATCAGTCGGGCGTGAACGGGGCGCCGGTCTGGCGATGCAGCCGCGGCGAGGTCGGGCCCTGGATCGCCGCGACCAGTGCACGGGCTGATGCGACATCTGCTGTTCCGGCGAGCAGCTCTATCGACACCCGGAAGGCGGTCCGGCCGCCGGGTGCCAGGCGCTGGACCCGGCCCCGGGTCCGCTCGAACGTCCGCAGGTTCGGGTAGTTTGTGCTCGGCTCGAGCCCCACGACATAGCCGTCTCGCGGGTCGCCGAGGAGCTTCCACACGACGAGGTGCGGCAGTGTGGAGCGGTCGAAACGGACGAGCGCGCCGGCCTGCCGATCGGGAGACTCGAGGAGCGCAGCCGCCCACCCGTCTGCGTCGGCGCGCGGGAGGCAGAGGAACACGTCCTCCGGGCGCCCGGGCTGCGGGGCCGCGCAGGTGGCGAGCCCGTCCATCGCTGCGGCCACGTGCGGCGTGTACGGGGCGATCTCGTCGGCAGCGACGCTGATCCTCGATCCGGGCCCAACCAGCGGAGCACCGAAGTTGAGGTGGTAGAGCAGCTGCAGCTCCGCGACCTGGCCGCTCAGGTTCTCCACCTCGTCGGTGACGGACAGGCGACCCGTCCCCGCCTCGTACTCGTAGACCGTGCGAAGGAGGAGGCGCGGACCGAAGAACGCGGCCTCGAGCACGTCGCCGATGACCCGGATCCTGGCAGGCGGGCCCGGCTCGACCTCGACGACCGCCCAGTGCGCTGGCAGGTTCGCGATCCGGCCGTGCTGCGTCAGGACCTCAGTCCGCGCGACGCCCTGGTCGTCGGTCCACGCATCAACGCCCGGCACGCCGTTGGAGCTCAGCCCGCACCGCACGACCCACTCGTCGAAGCCGCCGAGCCAGCCCCGTCCGCCGGCGAGCGCCAGCTCGACGTGCTTGGGGTGGACCGGCCCGGCGACCGGCGAGCCCCACGTCAGCGGCATCCCGCGGAACGCGCCCTTCCAGACGCCCATGCCGCGCGTCGGGATGATGCTGAAGGACAGATCGTCGGAGGCGACCTCGATGAGTTGGACTCCGTCGGCGACCCCGCCGGCCAGGCGTCGGGAGGTGACTTCGAGGCCGGCCGCGGACGCCAGCTGGGGAGCCTCTCGCGTGAGCGAGAAGTCGGCGTCCACGATTCCCGTCTGCGCGTCGAGCAGCGTCCACTGCCGCAGTTCGGTCACCGCAACCTCCGTCGTCCGAACGGTGGGCGCCCCTCACGGGGGCGCGGGACACCATCCCGACGATCGAGGATACGCTTCGCGCGGGCTCAATTGACAGCGCTGCCGATTCGCGTGGCCCGGCGTCGGCAGACCGGTCTGCGACCGATGCGGCCGAGCCCCGGACCGATGGATGGCCGAGCAGTCGTGGGCAGTGATGACGGAGGCGCGATGATGGGCACGACACGGCGCGTGGTCGTGAGGGTGGACGGCGAGGTTGCGCTCGAGTCGGCGCCCGACCCGGAGCCCGCGGAGGGAGAGGCGCGCGTCCGCCTGGTCGCTTGCGGGATCTGCGGCTCCGACGTCCACGCCGCCCACGGACGCCACCCCTGGGTGCCACGGCCGTACCACCCCGGGCACGAGCTCGTCGGCGTGGTGGAGCGGGCCGGATCCGGGGCGGGGATCCGCCCGGGAGCGCGCGTGGCGGTGGAGCCGATCCTCGCGTGCGGGACCTGCAAGCGCTGCCGGAGCGGCGAGTACAACCTGTGCCGCACCATGGCGTTCTTCGGTTGCACCACGCCGCTCGGTGGCATGGCCGACCGCTTCGTGATCCCCGCCGATCGGCTGATCCCACTGCCCGACTCGATCAGCGACATCGACGCGCTGCTCGTCGAGCCCCTGTCGACGCCGGTGCACGCGGTTCGTCTTGCGGGTGGCGACCTGTCCGGGCGCACGGTGGCGATCCTGGGCGCCGGGACGATCGGGCTGCTGGTCCTGACGGTGGCGCGGCAGGCGAACGCGAGCCGGATCGTCGTGTGCGAGCCGATCGCGGCGAAGCGGGAGCGCGCGCTTCGGCTGGGCGCGGACGCCGTCTTCGACCCGCGCGACGCAGGTGTGGTGGATCTCGTTCGGGCCGAGCTCGGCGAGAGCGCGGACGTCGTGTTCGACTGCGTCGCGGTCCAGTCGACCATGGACCAGGCCGTCGGGATGGCGATCAAGGGCGGGACGGTGGTGGTGGTCGGCGTTCCCAGCGCGCCCGTGTCGCTGCCGCTGCCCGAGGTCCAGGACCTGCAGCTGCGGATCCAGGGGAGCGCCACCTACGTCCGTGACGACATCCTCGCCGCGATCGCCATGATCGAGCGTGGCCTCGTCCGCGCCGCGGACCTCGTGACGGCGGTGTACCCGCTCGAAGATGCGGCGGCGGGTTTCGCTGCCGCGGCGAGCGGCGAGCACGTGAAGGTCGTGCTTGCGGCCGACCCCGGGCTCGTCACAGCCTGATCAGGCTTCGACGATCACATCGCGCAGCGTATCGATCAGGGCGTGCGCGCCGGCGCCGGAGAGGTCGACGTCTTCCTGCGGCACACCCACCACGGTCATGCCGGCGTCGAGCGCCGACCGGATGCCGACCGAGCTGTCCTCGAACGCGACCGCATCGCTCGGGTGCACGCCCAGGTGGCGGCACGCCTCCGCGTAGACGGCCGGATCCGGCTTCGGCCTGCCCAGGTCTGCCCCCGACACGACAGCTCCGAAGCCCGCGAGGCCCGATGCCGCCAGCGCACGCTTCGCAACGTCGCCGACCGTGTTGGTCGCCACGGCCATCGGGACCCTTCCCCTGAGGGCCGCCACGAGCTCGCCCGCACCGGCGACAAGCGGCGGCCCGGCGAGGTACCGGGCCAGCATCTCGGCGCCGATCTCCGCCTCCACGTCGGCCGCGGTCACGCCCAGGCGCCCCGCCAGATACCGCGCGGTGCCAGACAGCGGCTGCCCCAGCGTGCCGGCTCGATCCTCCGCGCCGTACGTGCCCCCGTGGCGCCGGGCCACCTCGGAGAAGACGACGATCCACAACGGCTCGCTGTCGAGCAGGATGCCGTCCATGTCGAAGACCACTGCCCGGTGGCGTCCGGGCAGCACGACGCGGTTCCCAGAGGTTGCGGCGCGGGTCATTCGGTCTCCGGGGGGCGGAAGGTTGGGCAGGCGGAAGTGTAGGCGTGCCACGGAATCCGCCCTCGAGCACCCGTCCGGCCGATCGGCGGTCAGCCCGCCGGGCTTCGGCGACCCGAGGGTGGAGACGTACAATCCGCCACGCCCGCACCGATTCTCGACGTGGGATCTGACCATGCGGGGGCTGCGGGGATGGAGCGCGATGGTCGGCCAGCCGCTGCTGATGGGGATCGACCTCGGCACGAGCTCGGTCAAGGTCCTGCTGGTGACCGTTGACGGCCACGTCGCCGGCCAGGGTGCCGCGGAGTACGGCATCGACCGGCCTGCGCCCGATCGCGCGGAGCAGCACCCCGATGCGTGGTGGCGCGGCGTCGCGGAGGCCACCGGCGTCGCGCTCGGCGCCGCCGCCAGCCAGACGCCGGACGGGACGAAGCCAGCGGATCGCGTGGTGGCCATCGGGATGTCAGGGCAGATGCATGGCCTCGTGCTGATGTCCGCCGCTCACGAACCCTTGGCGCCTGCCGTGATCTGGCCCGATCAGCGGAGCGGCGATGTCGTCGCGGAGCTCACCGAGCGCCTCGGTGCCTCCGAGATCATCCGGCTCACCGGCGGACGCCTCGCCAGCGGGTTCATGGCAGCCACCCTCGCCTGGCTCCGGCGCCACGACCCGGCCCTGCTCGATCGCGCCGCCGTCTGCCTGTCGCCCAAAGACGCGGTCCGGCTGCGCCTGACCGGCGAGCTCGCCACCGAGCCCAGCGACGGCTCCGGCACCGGGATGCTCAACCCGGCGACGCGACGGTGGGCGCCCGAAGTCCTCGCCGCCGTCGGCATCGGCGAAGGCCAGCTGCCGCCGCTCCTCGAGGCATCCTCGGTCGCGGGGACGCTCCGCCCCGCCGCGGCCGCAGACCTCGGGCTGCCGCCGGGCATCCCCGTGGTGGTGGGCGGCGGCGACACGCCGATCGGGATGCTCGGGGCCGGCCTGACGAGCCGCGGGACGTTCATGCTCTCGCTGAGCACCGGCGGCCAGCTGGCCGTGCCCGCCGCCGAGCCGAACACGGACCCGGAAGGGACGACGCTGACCTACTGCTCGGTCCTGCCGCCGAGCCCGACGACCGCGGGCTGGTACCGAATGGCGGCGATCCTGTCGGCCGGACTGGCGCTCCGGTGGCTGCGGGACGAGGTGTTCGAGTTCACGGGGCCCGACGCCTACTCGCGGATGCTCGCCCTGGCGGCCGGCGTGCCGCCTGGGAGTCGGGGCCTCATCTTCCTGCCGTACCTGGCCGGGGAGAGGAGCCCCCATCTGGACCCCCAGGCCAGAGGCGTCCTGCTCGGGCTCACCGCGGCCCACGGGCGGGCCGAGCTGGTGCGCGCGGTGGTCGAGGGCATCACGCTGGGATGCTTCGATGCATCGCGCGGCCTCGCCGCCGCTGGCCAGCTCGGCTCGATGATCACGCTTGCCGGCGGGGGCGGGAAGAGCCCCGAGTGGCAGCACATCGTGGCGGACGTGTTCGGGCTGCCGGTCCGGCATCTCGAGAGCGGCGAGCAGGCCGCCCTCGGCGCCTGTCTGCTCGCCGGCGGCGGGATCGGGCTCATCGAAACCGTGGCGGCCGCCGCGGCCTGGGCGCGCCTCGGCCCGGTGGTCGAGCCGGACGCCCGTCGGCACGAGGTCTACGGCGCGGTGTACGACGTCTTCCGGGACGGGTACCCGAGCGTCCAGCCGATGTTCTCGAGGTTGACGGCCCTCGCCGACCTCGAGCGTGGTGCCCATCCCCCGGGCTGATTGGCGGGCCAGCGGGCAACGGTCTGCGAATTGGGGTTGACCGCGTCCCGAGACGCCTCTACTCTGGACGACAGCGCTGTCGGACAGCGGTGGCGAACCTCCCGCGCGGCGGCTGTCTGCGGCCCGAGAGGCGTCCACGAGACGAATTCGGACAGTCGGCAACCGTTCGACCCGTTGAGACCGGACGTGACGGATCGCCATCGAATCTGGGAGCTGAGTCATGAAGGCCGTTGTCTACGACGCACCCCGATCCTTCGCGGTCAAGGAGATCCCCACTCCCGAGGCTGGCCCCGGCGAGGTCCGGATCAAGGTCATCCAGGTCGGCGTCTGCGGCACGGACCTCCACATCCACAACGGCGACTTCAACGCGGCCTTCCCGCTGATCCCCGGCCACGAGCTGGTCGGCACGGTGGAGTCCGTCGGCGACGGCGTGACGCGGGTCAAGGTGGGCGAGCAGGTCACCGTCAACCCCAACGTGAACTGCGGCCTGTGCGACTACTGCCTCGCGGGCAACCCCATCCGGTGCACGGCGCTCCAGGGCCTCGGCAGCAACTTCCCGGGATTCTTCGCGGACTACGTCGTCGTTCCCCAGCGCCTCGTGTTCTCCACCGAGGGCCTGCCCATCGACACCGCGGTGTTCGCCGAGCCGGCCGCCTGTGCGACCCACGGCCTCGAGCGCCTCAGGATCTGGCCCGGCTCGACCGCGCTGGTATTCGGCGCCGGCCCCACCGGTCTGCTGCTCGCGCAGCTCATCAAGTCCGGAGGCGCGTCGTCGGTCACCGTGGCCGCCCCCTCGCAGTTCAAGCTGGACCGGGCGAAGGCCTTCGGGATCGACCAGACCATCCAGATCTCCCGCACCGATCCCGTCAACAACGCTAGGCTCGCGATGGAGGCGTCTGGCGGCCACGGCTACGACATCGTCGTGGAGGCGACGGGCGCAACGATCGTCGGCGACATCTGCGTGCCGCTGGTACGGAACGGGGGGACGATGCTGGTGTACGGCGTGACCCGCAACGACGAGACCCTCAGCTACCACCCGTTCGAGGTGTTCCGCCGCGAGATATCGATCATCGGCTCGTTCGCCGAGATCACCTCGTTTGCGTCCGCGATCGCTGCTCTCCGGACGCGCCGCATCAGGACCGACGGGATCATCACCCACCGGTTCGGCCTGGACGACTACGGCACTGCGCTGGAGACCCTGCGGTCGGACAAGACCGCCCACAAGGTCCTCATCGTCCCCTGATCCGAGCCCAGCTGGTACAGGGGCACCCCTCGCCCGACCTCCCCGATGAGCATGGTGGAGCCGCCGACCTCCTCCCGGCGGCTCCACCCTGCCTCGCGGCCTGATGGTCGAGGATCGCAGCGGCGGACCACCGGGCACAGGAGACAGGAGACGGCATGGCACTCACCACCGCCCAGCGGCGCGCCTACCAGCAGATCTGCGACACGAGCGGCCGCATGCTCGTGGTCGCCATGGACCAGCGCGCCTCGATGAAGAGCCTGATCCAGGGGGCCGTCGGCGAGCCGACGCAGGAGGACCTCGTCGCGACGAAGCTGGACCTCGTCCGGTACCTCGGCAACGTGGCCCCCGGCGTGCTGCTGGACCCGGAGACGGTGGTCCCGCAGGTTGTCGATGATGGCGTGATCTCGCCTCACTGCGCCCTGATGATCGGCATGGACGCGACGGGCTTCGACATCGGCACGACCGGACTGCGCGAGAGCCGGATCGTGGCGGGCGTGAACGCGCGACGGATCCGCGCCCTCGGCGGCACGGCCGCCAAGCTGAACGTGTACATGCGGCCGGACCGCGAGGGCGTTGACGGCTTCGCCGCGCGGATGATCGCGAGTGTGGTCGATGATTGCGCCCGCGAAGACGTGCTGCTCGTCGTGGAGATCCTCACCTATGCGCTGCCCGACGAGGCTCCCGAGGCATACAGGGCGCTGGCCCCGCTGCTGGTCGTTCAGGCTGCGGCGGTTGCGCGGGCCGTCGGCGCACAGGTGATGAAGCTGCAGTACCCGGGCTCCCTCGAGGGATGCCAGGCGGTGACCGACACGCTCGGTGACATCCCATGGGCCGTCCTCTCGGCGGGCGTCGACCACGCGACATTCCTCAGCCAGTTGCGCATCGCGCTGGCCGGCGGCGCATCCGGGGCGATTGCTGGTCGATCCGTGTGGAAGGACACCCTCGCCGCCGACCCGGTGGAACGCGCCCGGCGGCTCCAAGAGCTGGCCGTGCCGCGGCTCCGCGAGATCCAGGCGGTGCTCGGCGGGACCGCGGCCTGACGCCGGGCGCCCGATGACGCATCCTGCCTCCGCCGGCGCGGTGCGCCGCGGCGTGACGATCGGGATTGATATCGGCGGCACGAACGCTCGGGCGGCGAGGATCGACCGTGCCGGGAAGGTGTCCGGATTCCTCAAGGTCGGGACGGCCTCGGCGCCCTCGGTGCTCGATCTGGTCGAGGGGCTCGTGCGCCGGCTCCTCGACGACGACGTCGCCGCGATCGGCATCGGCATTCCCGGGCGCCTCGACCGCGAGGGCCGAACCGTGCTCTCGGCAGGGTTCGTGAGCCTCGCCGGCGTGGCCCTCGGCGAGGTGGCCAGCGAGCGCATCGGCCTGCCGGTCATCCTCGACAACGACGCCCACATGGCCCTCGTCGCCGAGCTCGCCGTCGGCGCCGCGCGAGAGGCGCAGGACGTGGTGATGTTCACCGTCGGCACCGGGATCGGCGGGGCGGTGGCTGTCGGCCGCAACGTGCTCCGCAACCGCGGCAACGCCGGGCAGCTCGGTCACCTCACGATCGACCCGGCAGGCCCGCGGTGCAAGTGCGGCCGGAACGGCTGCTCCGAGGTGTTCCTCTCGGGCACCGCCCTGAACGGGTACATCGAGGAGGCCGGGCTGCCCCGGGGGACCACGGTCGAGCAGCTCCTGGTCGCTCGGGACGGCGGCGCTGCCGCGGCGGTGCTGGCGCGCTGGGTCACGCCGTGGCGTCACGCGATCGATACCGTGGTCGCGACACTCGATCCGGACCTCGTCCTCCTCGGCGGTGGGCTGGGCGCGGCGGCCGTGGAGGCGCTGTCGGGTACCGTCCCGGCCTCACCATGGTTTGACTGCCCGCTGGCAGCTGCCGCGCTGGGCGATGACGCGGGCGTCATCGGGGCCGGCCTGCGGGCCTTCGCGGCATGAAGCGAGCGGTCCTGGTCAACGGCGTCTCCGCCACGGGGAAATCCACCATAGCCCTCGCGATCGGGACGCAGTTGGCGATCCCGGTGCTGTCGCTCGACCGGATCAAGGAAGCGCTCTACGACGAGCTGGGCAACGCCGGCGGCGACCGCGAGTTCGGGCGCACGCTCGGTCGCGCGAGCATGCAGGCGATCTGGTCGCTCGTCGTTGACTTCCCTGCGGACTCAGCTGTGGTGATCGAGGCCTGGTTCCGCATGCCGCCGCACGGGCACATCGTCGCGGGCCTCGAGCGGGCGGGGATCGAGCGTTGGGCCGAGGTGTGGTGCACCGCCTCGCCCGAGGTGCTCGCCGCCCGGTACGCCGCCCGGGTCCGGCACCCGGGGCACCCGCCAGCAGGGGAGTACGCCGACGAGCTTGCCCACCTGGCCACGTTCGCCCGACCCATCGCGCTGCGAGACGTGCTGTCGGTGGACACGACCGACTTCGGGTCCGTGGACCTGGCCGCGATCGCACGATGGGTCCGGGGCGAGCTTGGCCTGCCGCCGGCGATCGGCTGAATCGTCCGGCGCAAGGACGGTTCGAGGCTGCGGTCCCGTGGCCAGCCTGACGATCGTGAACCGCACCGTTGCGCGCCGTCGGCGGTCAATTGCCGAAGGGCTGCGAAAAGGTCTTGACCGCGGTGCGCGTCCGCACTAGGCTGCTCGACAGCGCTGTCTGACAGCGCGGTCGACGACTGTGGATGTCGTTGCCCGGCGCAAGAGACGAGGAGGAGATGTGAAGACGACACGCCTGAAGTTGGCCGTGGCCGTCGCCGTCGGGGTGTCCACCCTGGCCGCGTGCAGCGGAAGTTCGGCAACCACCGCACCCACGACGGCCGCCAGCGCTGCTGCCCCGGCCGTGAGCATCGGCACCGCGACCGGGAAGAACATCGTCCTGATGGTCGGCGTGAAGGGCGACCCCTTCTACGTGTCCATGCAGTGCGGTGCTCAGGAAGCCGCGACCGCCGCCGGCGCCAACCTCACCGTCCAAGGCCCGGACAAGTTCGACGCCACCCTGCAGAATCCGATGCTCGACGCGGTCGCCGCGTCGAAGCCGGACGCCCTGCTGGTCGCCCCGAACGACGTGACGGCCTCCGCGGGCCCGCTCAAGAACATCCAGAACGCCGGCACCAAGGTCGTCCTCGTTGACACCGTGGTGACGGACCCGTCCATCGGCGTCTCGCGCATCGCGACCGACAATGAGCTCGGCGGCGAGCAGGCCGCGCAGGCCCTGTCCACCCTCGGCCTCACCAAGGGCGCCAAGGTCCTCGTCATCTCCACCGACCCGGGCGTGTCGAGCGTCGACGCGCGCGTGACGGGCTTCAACAAGAAGGCCGCGGAGCTGGGCTTCGTGCTGGTCTCCGACACGCAGTACTCCCACGACGTCGCCGCCACAGCGGCGCAGGTCGTGAGCGCCGCGCTGGCCAAGGACCCCGATCTCGCGGGCGTCTTCGCCACCAACCTCTTCACGGCGCAGGGCACCGCGACCGGCGTCAAGACGGCCGGCAAGTCGGGCGCTGTCAAGATCGTCGGTTTCGATGCGGGCCCCGATCAGATCAAGCAGCTCCAGGCGGGCGATGTCCAGGCCCTTGTGGCTCAGGAGCCGTACACCATCGGCATCGACGGCATCCAGCAGGCCGTCAACGCCCTCAATGGCCAGCCGGTGACCGCGAGCATCGCGACCCCGTCGATCGTCATCACCAAGGACAACATCAACGATCCTGCGGTCTCCAAGTACATCTACAAGTCGAGCTGCAGCTGATCTCCGGCCAACCCGAGCGCCCCGCGTCGCATCGCAGATGCGACGCGGGGCGCTCCTCCCACTCCCATCGCCCGTGAGGAGCCGCGCTTCTCGGTAGGGGCGCGACGTCCATAATTCCCCTCCGGAGCGCACGGCCTCCGAGCCTGTTCACGAGTATGGGGTCCGCATGCACCCTCACCGGCAACGCACGGTCGGCTCGCACGCCTGCGGCACGTCGCCTTCCGATCAGCGGGCGGCCCAGTGAGCACGCCCGGTCGCCCGACCCTGGCGGACGTGGCCGCCCTTGCGGGTGTGAGCCTCAAGACTGCGTCCCGGGCCATGAACGCCGAGTACGGCGTCGCCCAGGCGACGGCCGAGCGAGTCCTCGCCGCGGCCCGCGAGCTCGGCTTCCGTCCGAACCGCTTGGCGCAGTCGCTCGCGGGCGGCGGGCCGAGCGCCGCAGTGGGGCTGCTCATCCCCGACGTCGCGGACCCGTTCGTCGCGGGCGTCGTCGGCGCAGTCGAGGCCGTCCTCGCGACCCGCGACCTGCAGCTCATCACAGCGAGCCATGGAAACGATGAGGCCCGTCAGCACAAGCTCGCCAGCGCGCTCGTTGAGCGACGGGTGGACGGTCTCATCATCATGTCGGCGCCCGGGGACGTCTCCTATCTGCTCGCCGACATCCGCCACGGCCTCGCGATCGTGGCGCTCGACCGCCCGCTTGCGGGGCTCGATGTCGACACGGTCACCGTTGACAACGAGGTCGGGGCCCGCGAGCTTGTCTGCCGGCTGCTCGCCAAGGGCCATCGTCGAATCGCGATGCTCGTCGGTGATGTCCGGCTCTGGACGCTGGCCCGGCGCCTCGACGGATACCGGGCGGCACTTGCGGACGCCGGCATCGCCGTTGACGAGGCGCTGATCTCGACCGCGCCGGATCGGAGTCAGGCGGAGGTCGACTTGGCGAGCATGCTCGAGCTCGCCGATCCGCCGACGGCAGTCTTCGCCGCCCACCACCCCATCAGCCGCGGCGCGATGCGCGTCATGTACGAGAAGGGCATCTCGCTCGACCTCGCGGTGTTCGACAGCGTCGACGACCACGACCTGCTGATCACGCCGCCGCTCGGGATCGCCGCCCAGGGGCCCGACCGTATCGGCCAGGTCGCCGCGCAGCTCCTTGTGGATCGGCTCGAGGGCCTGCAGGGACCGCCCCGACACGTGGTCCTCGCCCCCCTGATGCTGTTGCGCGACGATCAGGACGCCGAGTGCACCACGACGACAGCAGGCGCGACCGCGCCCGGACACCACGCCCACGTGTCCGAGGCTCCGCACCACGGCGTTCCCGGGGAACCGGAGGACCCCAGCCGCGAACTGCTCTCCACCACCTCGATCGAGCACAGGCAGGGCTCAGCACACCAGTCCATCGGTTGACCCGCGGTCGCCCCGTCGGTCTGCTGGCCGAGCGCCAGAAGCACCGACGAGCCGAGGCTCCCGCGGCACCAAGTCGCCAACGCCTCGGAGGTAGTCGTATGACCGGCAGCGATCCAGCGACCAGCCTGAGCGCCGCTGGCTCCGGCCCCGCCACCACTGCGGTGCCGGCGCTCGTGGCGAGATCGATCGTCAAGTCGTTCGGCACCGTGCGCGCCCTCCGTGGCGCGTCGTTCGAGGCGTACCCTGGCGAGGTCACCGCGCTGGTCGGGGACAACGGAGCCGGCAAGTCAACCCTGGCCAAAGTGCTGTCCGGCGTCTTCCCGCAGGACTCGGGCGAGGTCCTGGTGGATGGCAATGTCGTGGCGATGGGCAATCCGCGCGATGCGGCGGCGCTCGGGATCGAGACCGTCTACCAGGACCTGGCGCTCGCCCCGGACCTCGACGCCGCGGCGAACGTGTTCCTCGGTCGCGAGCTGCGCCGGTTCCGGGTCCTCCACGACCAGGCGGAGATGCGCCGACGGACGGCCGCGCGCTTCAGGGAACTGGGCGTCGGCCTTGTGCAGGACCTGCGGGTGCCTGTCGCCTCGTTTTCCGGCGGCCAGCGGCAGTCGGTTGCGATCGCCCGGGCGGCGATGTGGGCACGGCACGTGATCATCATGGACGAGCCCACCGCGGCCCTCGGCGTGATCCAGACCAAGAAGGTCCTGGAGCTCATCGAGACCGTCCGGGCGCAGGGCCTCGCCGTGGTGCTGATCTCGCACAACCTTCCGGAAGTGCTGGAGGTGGCTGACCGGATCGAGGTCATGCGCCTCGGCGCTCGCGTCGCCCGCTTCCGCCGCGGCGAAGCCGACGTGGACCGGCTGATCGCATCCATCTCCGGTGCGTACGCCAACGAGGTGACCGCATGAGTAGCCCTATGTCAACCCCGCGATCACGCGGCCGGGGTGAGGGCGAGTCGTTGGAGCGCCCGATGCTTGACCGGGTCGTAGACCACACCGTCCTGCCAGCAGCGCCAGATGACGTCGACC
>JAKAMV010000635.1 GCA_021812735.1 Chloroflexota bacterium
GCCGATCCTCGGCTACGTGGGCGGGATGGTCGTGCTCGTCACGGCGCTCGAGCGGCTCGGTGTGGTCGGGCGCGTCGTGGGCTCCGTCCTCACCTGGGCGAGCGGCTCGCCCGCGCTGGCGGGGATCGCCGCCAGCCTGGTGGCGGCCGCGGGTTCCAACCTCGTCAACAATGTCCCCATGACGCTCGTGATGGTGAGTGGCATCAACGGGGCGCACCTAGCGGGGAGCGTCCGCGAGGCAGCCGCCTACGGCACGATCATCGGCGCCGACCTCGGGCCGAACCTGACGACGGTCGGCTCGCTCGCCACCGTGCTCTGGTTGCTGATCCTCCGCGAGCGCGGCCTGGAGGTGCGGCCGATCGACTACCTACGGGTCGGCCTCCTCACCACCCCGCCCATCCTGATCGTGTCGACGCTGTTGATGGTGGCCCTGCTCCGGTAGGGCGCTGCTCCGAGGGGAGGGGACGATGTCCGAACGCGCAGTGGTGTTGGTGGCGGTGGCCGGGGCGGAGAGCGAGCCGTTCTGGGAGGGCGTGCGCCGGCTGCTCCCGTCCGACGCCGCGGTGGAGCTGTTCCACGTGATCGACGAAGCGCCGGCCTGGGAACTGGGGATGCAGTTCGCGCGCCGGCCGGGGCATCCGCGCCCGCCAGACTTCGACGCGCGCGTGCGCGACGTCGAAGGGCGCGGCAGCACGGTGATCCTGGAACGGGCAGCGGCGGCGCTGGGGCAGCCGGCCGCGACTGCAGTCCGGCGAGGGCGGCCCGAACAGGAGATCGTGGCGCGCGCCCGTGAGCTCAGCGCGTCGCTGGTGGTGGTCGCGGCCCGACCGGGTGACGTTCGGACCCCTGCCGCCCCACACAGCCTGGGGCATGTCTCGCGTTTCGTGGTGGACCACGCGCCGTGCCCGGTGCTGCTGGTGCGCGTATAGGGGCTCGGTCCCGGGCCGCAGGCGGCCCGTACAGACGCAGGCTCGGGCCGCTGCGGCGAGGGGGTGGCCGCGCTGGCCGCGGACTGGTGTGGCGGGCCCGGGTCCCGTCGATCCGATCGCGCGTGACGATGGCACGTGAAGTGCACGGTCTGGGCCGCTGCGGCCGCACGGCAGGGCGTTGGGCAGGGCGCTGGCCGCCGCGGGCACGCGTCCAGCGCGACCTCTGGCCGCCGCGGCCACGCGTTGACAGCCGGCCCGGCAGCCGGTATCGTCCGCACATCATGAACCACGTCGCGCTGAAGGCGAAGCTCTGGCGGCCCTGCCGGGAGGCACGGGCCTAGGAGGCTTCGCGTCAGACGACGAACGGGGCCTCCAGGCACGGAGGTCCCGAAGGGCCGCGGAACCCAGCAGGTGGTCCGCGGCTTTTTCGTGTGTCCGGACGGATCGGATCTCCAGCCTTAGGCCCCTCCGAGAGGAGGACGGCAAGATGCGTGCGATCGTGCTGGGTGACGGGCCGATGGGCAGGGCGCTGGCGGCGGGACTCGCCGAGCGCGGAGACGAGGTCTGTGCGGTGCTCGGACGGCCGCATACCACCCACCCGCCCGGCGCGTTCGAGGGGGTCGACGTGGCCTTCGAGTTTTCCCGCGGCGCTGCCGTGCTGCCGAACCTGGCGGCCGCGCTGGCCGGCGGCTGCCGGCGCTTCGTCGTGGGCACCACGGCGTGGACGGTGACCCCGGCGGAGCTGACGGCGCTCCTGAACCAGCACCGGGCGGCGGCCGTCGCAGCCCCGAGCTTCAGTCCAGGCGTCAACCTGCTGGCGCGCCTCGTGGAGTTGGCGACGCACATGTTCGGAGCGCTGCCCGCGTATGACCCGTACGTGCTCGAGTGGCATCGACAGGGGAAGGCCGATCGACCGTCGGGTACCGCGCTGGAGCTCTCCCGGCGTATCCTGGCCGCGCATCCCGTCAAGCGCCAGTTGGCCGATCGGGCGCGCAGCGGCCCGCTGCGCCCCGACGAGCTCGAGGTCGGCAGCATCCGTGCTGGATCGGCCCCGGGGATGCACCTCGTCGGCTTCGACGCGCCCGGCGAAACGGTGGAGTTGCGGCTCACGGCCCGCGACCGCTCGGCCTATGCGTTGGGGGCGATCGCGGCGGCCGAATGGCTGCTGGCGACGCCCCGCGCACCCGGGCTCCACTCCTTCGACGAGGTGGTTGACGAACTCGTCGCTGGACGTTCGGCCGCCGGGGTGCCGGCGCCGACCGAGTTGACAGCGAGCGTCGCGGCCGTGGCCGCGCGCTGACGCCCCGACCCATGCGAGTAACCCCCAGCCCACGCCGGATCAGGGTGTGGCGTACTCGAGGAGACGCACGATGAACGCCGGATTCCGCCCGCAACCCGTTCCCCCAGACCCCGACCGTGCGCGTTCCGCGCCGCAGATCAGCGGCGCGTTCACGGCGCTCGTGACGCCGTTCGACGCCGACGGTGCGCTCGACGAGGCCGCGCTCCAGCGCCTGGTGGCCTGGCAGATCCGCGCCGGTATCGATGGGCTCGTGCCTTGTGGCACCACCGGCGAATCGCCGACCCTCACCCCAGCGGAACGCGAGCGCGTGATCTCGGCCGCCGTCGAGGCCGCGACGCTCGCCGCCGCGCAACGCCGCGTCACGGTGGTGGCCGGGACCGGCACCAACGACACGGCCGCCACGATCAGGGCCACGCGGCGCGCCGCAGAACTCGGCGCGGACGCCGCGCTGGTGGTGGCCCCGTACTACAACCGGCCGGACCAGCGCATGCTGGCTGCGCACTTCACGGCGGTCGCCGACGAAGGCGGGCTCCCGGTCGTCGTCTACAACGTGCCGTCGCGCACAGGCTCGAATGTCGAGGCGGAGACGACGCTGCGTCTCGCGGAGCACCCGCGCATCGTGGCGGTGAAGGAAGCTTCGGGGAACCTGGAGCAGATCGCGACCATCATCCGTGACCGACCCGCTGGGTTCGCGGTGATGGCGGGCGATGACGCATGGACTCTCGCCGTCCTGGCGATGGGCGGCGAGGGCGTGATCAGCGTGGCGTCGAACGAGATCCCGGCCGAGATGGTGGCGCTCTGCGCGGCTGCGCGATCCGGCGACTGGGCGCTCGCGCGGCGCCTCCACGACCGCTGGCTGCCGCTCTTCCGCGCCAACTTCCGGGGTGGCCCGAACCCGGTGCCGGTGAAGGCTGCGTTGTCGATGATGGGGCTCATCGAGGACCGTCTGCGCTTGCCCCTGTTGCCGCTCGACGCACCGGCGCGCAACCGGCTGGCGGCGCTGCTGGGCGAGATGGGGTTGCTGGCGACGACGCCGGCCGCGAGCGCGACGCCGGTGGGGGCGACCGACGTCGTCGCGGTGGGCGGAGGCGCAGCGTGACCGCCGAGGCGGGCGGGTCGGCCGGGGCCGCGGAGGTGGCTGGGGCCGCGGCGGCGGCGGCCGACGCTGCCGCCGCGCAGCAGCTCCTCGACGACCTCGATGAGGGGCGGCGGCGGGCGGCGTGGCCCGATCCGGGAGCCCCCGATGGATGGCGTGTGGACGTAGCGCTGCGCGAAGCGCTGCTGGCACTCTTCCGGGACCCGGCCACGCGCAGCTGGGAGCTCGACGGCCTGTTGCAGTTCCGCGACCGGTCGCGGCTGCCCACTAAGCGCCTCGCGGACGGGCCGTGGCGCGTGGTGCCGGGCGGCACCAGCGTGCGCGCCGGCGCGTACTTGGGTCCGGGCGTCGTCGTGATGCCGCCGTCGTTCATCAACATCGGCGCCTGGGTCGGGGAGGGGAGCATGGTCGATTCCCACGTGCTGGTCGGCTCGTGCGCGCAGATCGGGTCCCACGTCCATCTCGCGGCCGGGGCCCAGATCGGCGGCGTCCTGGAACCGCCGAACGCGCGTCCCGTGATCGTCGAGGACGAGGCGTTCGTAGGGGCGCAGTGCGGTCTCTTCGACGGGGTCCTCGTGGGGCGGGGCGCCGTCCTGGCGGCGGGCGTGATCCTGACGGGCACGAGCCGGCTCTACGACCTGGTCGAAGGCCGCCTCCTGCAAGGAACGCCGGAGGCGCCGCTCGTCGTGCCGCCCGGAGCGGTCGTGGTGCCAGCCACTCGGTCGGCTGCCGGCGAGTTCGCCGCCGAGCACGGCATCGGGCTGCAGTGCGCGGCGATCGTGAAACGGCGCGACACGTCGACCGCGGCCCGGACGGCCATCGAGGGAGCGCTCCGGTGAGGGGCGATCGTCCGGCGACGGGCGAGACGCCGGTGCAGGACCCCGTAGCCGATGCCGCCGGCGCCAGCCACGAGACGCCCGACGAGGTCTGGCAGGCCGAACAGCTGGCTGGCTGCGATCCCCGCGCGCTTGCCGAGCGGTTTGGCACGCCCCTCTACGTCTACGACCTCGACGCGTTGGCCCGCCGCGCGGCGCGGCTGCGCGCGGCGTTGCCCGACCAGGTCGACGTCGCCTACGCGGTCAAAGCCAACCCATCCCTCGCGGTCATCGCCCGTCTGCGCGCTACCGGCATCGGGGCCGACGTCTCGTCGGAGGGCGAGCTCGCCGCGGCCCTGCATGCGGGGATCGCCCCTGCGTCGATCGTCGTCACCGGGCCCGGCAAGAGCGACGCGCTCCTGCGCCGGGCCGTGGAGCTCGGCGTGCGCGCGATCGCGGTCGATTCGCCGGGCGAGGTGGCGCGCATCGAGGCACTGACACGCGCCGATCGGCGCGCGCGGCTCCTGTTCCGCGTCGCCGACCCGGGCGACTCGGGCGCTGGCCGTGGACATGGCGCCGGGCAGGTGTTCGGCATGGACGGGGAGGATGCGCTCGCAGCGGCGCGTCGCGCGGTCGAGGCCGAGCACCTCGACCCGCTCGGCGTGCACGCCTTCACCGTGTCGGCCGTGCTCGACGCACGCGTCCTCGTCGACCACGTCGGGCGCACTGTGGTGGCCGGACGCCGGTTGGCCCACGCCGCAGGGTTCCCGCTGCGGCTCGTCGACGTTGGGGGTGGGCTCGGGATTCCGTATGGCGAGCGAGACGCGCCGCTGGACCTCGCCGTGTTCGCGGCCGGGGTGGCACGCGTGTTGCGTGATGCGGCTGCCGACCCCGCTCTGGAGGCGCTGCGGATCTTGGTCGAGCCGGGACGATACCTTGCCGGACCGGCCGGCGCGTACCTCGCCCGTGTGGTGGACGTCAAGCGGCTCGATGGCCGCTACGTCACGATCCTCGATGGCGGCATCAACCATCTCCTGGCACCCGCGCTCCCGGGCCGGGCACACCGCATGCGGCTGGTCAGGTCCGACGGACCTGCGGATCGAGAGTCCGTGCCGGTGGTCCTCACCGGCCCGCTCTGCACCGGACTCGACGTGTTGGGGCGGGCGGATGCCTTCCCGCGCCCCGCGCCCGGGGACCTCGTGGCCTTCCTCGACACGGGCGCATACGGCTTCACGCAATCGATGCCCTGGTTCCTCTCTCATCCAGGACCGGCCGAGGTGGCAGCCAGCGGTGGCCGAGCCGTCCTCGTGCGACCACGGCTCGACCCGTCAGACCTGGTCGAACGTCAACGGATCCCCAGCTGGTGAAGCAGACCGCGCCGCCCGCGCACTCGCACATCTGTTCGAAATGACTGCTGGCGGCTACACTGACGCGGTATGCCGCAGGAGCTCCTGGTCGTTCGCGGTGCCCGCGAGCACAACCTCAAGAACATCACGGTCGAGTTGCCGCGCGACCGGCTAATCGTGATCACCGGTTTGTCGGGAAGCGGCAAGTCCAGCCTCGCCTTCGACACGATCTATGCCGAGGGGCAGCGTCGGTACGTCGAAAGCCTCTCCGCGTACGCCCGCCAGTTCCTGGGGCAGATCGAGAAGCCGGACGTCGACCAGATCGACGGCCTGAGCCCCGCCATCTCGATCGACCAGAAGGGCGCCGGTCGGAACCCGCGCTCGACGGTCGGCACCGTCACCGAGGTCTACGACTACCTGCGGCTCCTCTTCGCCCGTGTCGGCCACCCCCACTGCCCGGCCTGCGGGCGCGAAATCACGCGCCAGAGCGTGCCGCAGATCGTCGACCGGATTCAGGCCCTGCCCGACGGCACCCGCCTGCTGATCCTGGGTCCGCTGGTGAAGGATCGCAAGACCGAAGGCGACCGCGTCTTCGAGGCCGCGCGCA
>JAKAMV010000636.1 GCA_021812735.1 Chloroflexota bacterium
ATCCCTACACCGTCGCGCTCCTCTCGGCGGTGCCGCAGCTCGACCCGCGGGTGAAGCGCCGCCGCATCGTGTTGAAGGGCGACGTCCCCTCGCCGGTCAACCCGCCCTCGGGCTGCCACTTCCACCCGCGCTGCTGGCTGCGCGAGCGGCTCGGCAACCCCGAGATCTGCGCCACGGTCGACCCGGCGCTGAACGCGGCGGGCGCGGACCACACCGTCGCCTGCCACTTCGCGGAGCGCACACGGGCGGAGCACGAGGGTCTGATGACGGAGTCGGTCGCGCCGCCGATCCCGCCGGCCTAGCGCGGTCCGGGGCGCAGACTCGGGCGGGGCGGCGATCGAGCCGGCGTGGCGGTTGTATTCCGGGCGCCCACGCCGGGCGGTAGCGTGGCATGATGGAGGCTCGCGCGGGCCGCGGAGCGGCTCGGCGGGAGCTGTGCAGGGAGGAGAGCATGGCGCGATCCAGACTATTCACGTTGCTCGCGGTGGCGGGTCTCGCGTTCAGCGCCTGTTCGGGCGCGGCCGTCACGCAGGCGCCGTCGTCCGCGGCACCGGCGGTCAGCACCGCGCCCGCGGCCGGGTCGGCAGCGCCCTCGCCCGGGGCGTCGACGGCAGCCGGAGCGCCAAAGGAGGGTGGCACGCTCGTCGTCGGCCTCGACGGCGACATGGTCTACGCCGACCCTTCGCTCATCAGCGACAGCAATTCGTCGTACGTAGATGCCCAGGTAGTGCAGGGGCTCGTTGGCCTGAAACCGGGTACCGTCAGCGACGTGATCCCGGTCCTTGCCGCCGCCATGCCCACCGTGAGCGCCGATGGCAAGACCTACACCTTCACGCTGCGGACCGGCATCAAGTTCCACGACGGGACGCCGTTCAACGCCGCAGCCGTGAAGTACAACTATGACCGGTGGAAGAACTTCCCAGCCGGTCCGCTCCAGGACAACGCCTACTACTACGGCGCAGTCTTCGGCGGATTTGGCGCGAGCTCGAACATCGCGTCGGTGGATGCGCCGAACGACACTACGGTGATCTTCCACCTCAAGCAACCGCAGAGCAACTTCCTGATCAGCCAGACGATTCAGCCGTTCGGGATCCAGAGTCCGGCCGCGCTGGCGGCGGGCGATGCCAACAACCCGCAGCTGGATAAGAACCCGTATGCCCAAGGGCAGGGCGGAGTTGGGAAGAGCATGGTCGGCACCGGGCCGTTCATGTTCAAGGAGTGGGTCCCCAATGACCACGTCACGTTGGTCAAGAACCCGAACTACTGGGACCCGGCTGGGATGGCGCACCTCGATCAGATCGTCTTCAAGCCGTTCAAGGACCAGACCGCGAAGCTGCAGGCGCTGCAGTCGGGTGACATCGACTTCGCGCAGACGGTCTCTCCGTCCGACGTCCAGACGATCCAGTCGAGCGGTAACCTGCAGGTGATCGACCGCGGGCAGTCCTGCAACATCGGGCAGATCTCGATGAACCAGGACCCCAACACGAAGGGCGCCGACGATCCGGCCGGGCACAAGCTGCTGCAGAACAAGGACATCCGCATGGCGATCGCCTACGCGGTGAACAAGCAGGCGTACATCCAGGCGTTCTACGCTGGCCTGGCGAAGCCGGCCGATAACTGGATGCCGCCGTCAACGCAGTACTACAAGCCAGAGAACCTGCCGACGTACGATCCCACCAAGGCGAAGCAGCTCATCCAGCAGTCGGGTGTCCCGGCCAATCAGCTGACCATCGACCTGTATTATCCGTCAGACGTCGTGCGGCCCTATATGCCCGATCCGAAGGGCCTGGCACAGGCGATCGCGCAGGATCTGCAGGCGGTCGGCTTCACCATCAACCTCAAGAGCGAGGGGTGGCGCACCGGGTACATCTCCGACGAGGAGGTCGGGAAGTTCCCGATGTGGCTCCTCGGCTGGACGTGTGACTGGGCCGGGCCTGACAACTTCCTCCTGACGGCTTTCTTCCACTACAACGGCAACACGCCGTCTCCGGAATTCGCGTACCGGAACGACGAGCTGAACCAGACCATGACCGCGGCCCTGGCGGCCACGGATTCGACGCAGATCCAGGCGCTCTGGCAGAAGGCGCAGGATCTGATCGCAGCCGACATGCCGACGGTTCCGCTGGTCAACTCGGCGCCGCCTGGCGCCGCGGCCAAGTACGTGATGGGCTTCGTCGGGGCCGGCAACCTGACCGAGGAATTCAACTCGGTCTGGCTCAACAAGTAGGCGTGAGGCGGGATTGGGGACGTCCCTGTGGGCCTCCCCAATCCATCGCCGAACGGCCCCGCGTCGCCGGCGCGCGTCGCGTGGGTAGCGGCAGCGAGGCAGGGGCGGACACCGGTTGCTGAGGTACATCGTCCGGCGGGTGCTGGGAGCCATCCCGGTCCTGTTCGGCCTGTCGGTCATCCTCTTTGCGTTTGTCCGCCTGCTGCCGGGCGATCCAGCGATCGCGATCCTCGGGCAGCATGCCACTCCCGCGCTCATCCAGCAGGTGCATCAGTCGCTGGGACTAGACAAGCCGATCTACATCCAGTACATCCAGTACATCAACGGCCTGCTGCACGGCGATTTCGGGTACAGCATCATCAATGGTCGGTCCGTCCTGAGTGACTTCGCGCACCGCTTTCCGGGCACCGTAGAGCTGACGATCGGAGCGCTCATCGTCGCGGTCGGAATCGGTATTCCACTCGGCCGACTGGCCGCCCGCCACCCGAACGGGTGGATCGACGGGACCGTGACCGTGATCTCGTTGTTCGGAATCTCCATCCCGATCTTCGTCCTCGGCTACTCGCTGGTCTTCATCTTTGCCGTGCAGCTGCACTGGTTGCCCGCCGCCGGACAGCTCGACCCGCGCATCGACCTGACCCCTCACACGAACATGGTGTTGATCGACGCGATCATCGATGGCCAGCCTGCGGCGTTCGTCGACGGACTCCGCCACCTCGTCCTGCCGGCGATCGCACTCGGGTCCATCCCGCTGGCGATCATCACACGGATCACCCGGGCATCGGTGATCGACGTGAGCAACGAGGACTACGTGCGGACGGCGCGCGCCAAGGGCCTGTCCGAGCGCCGCGTGAATGACCGCCACATCATGCGCAACGCCTGGTTGCCCGTGACGACCATCATCGGCCTCGAGGTCGGCGGTCTGCTGGCGGGCGCCGTGATCACCGAGACCGTCTTTTCCTGGAATGGCGTCGGTTCCTGGGTGGTGGATGCGATCCAGGACCACGATTATTTCGTGATCCAGTCGTCGATCCTGATCTTTGCGGTGATCTTCCTCGTGGTGAACCTCGTGGTGGACATCGGCTACGCCTACCTCAACCCGCGCATTCGGTACGGCTGACATGACGGCCGGGAGCACGACGGTGGCCGTTCGGGCGGCGTCGACGCGCGCCAGCCGCGGCCTCTGGCGTGACGCGTTCCAGCGTCTGCTGCGCAACGGCCCGGCGCTGGTCGGGCTGTTCTGCATCGCGGTCTTCGTGGTGGGGGCCATCTTCGCGCCGTTCATCGCCCCGTACGATCCGGTGGTGGGCAAGATCGTCGACCGGATGCAGCCGCCGAGCGCCGCGCACCTGATGGGGACCGACCTGCTGGGGCGCGACGAGTTCTCCCGCGTGCTCTATGGCGCCCGGCTCAGTCTGCAGGTCGGCGTGATCGCCGTCGTCTTCGGGTTGTTCTTCGGTGTCAGCATCGGTGCCATCGCGGGCGGGGCGGGCGGCAAAGTGGATGCGGTCCTGATGCGGATCACCGACGTGCTGCTCGCGGTGCCCGGGATCTTGCTCGCGATCGGGATCGTGGCGTGGCTGGGCCGCGGACAGCTCCAGATCATGCTCGCGGTCGGGGTCTCGTACGCGCCGATCTTCGCCCGCCTGCTGCGCGGCAGCCTGCTCGCCCTGCGCGAGTCGGACTTCGTGATCGCCGCGCGGTCGATGGGCGCGTCCGCGCCCCGGATCCTGCTCCGCCACATGCTGCCGAACGCACTCACGCCGCTGATCGTCCAGGCCACGCTGGCCCTGGCGACCGCGATCATCGACGTCGCCGGTCTCGGGTTCCTGGGTCTCGGTCCGGGCGACCCGCGGATCGCCGAATGGGGCGAGATGCTCACCGATTCGGCGCGCTTCCTGCAGTCCGCCCCATACCTGATCTTCTTCCCCGGCGCCGCGATCACGATCAGCGCCATCGGCTTCAACCTGCTCGGCGACGGACTGCGCGAGTCGCTCGATCCGCGCCTGAAGCGGTGACGGCCACATGACGCTCCTGTCCGTTCGCGACCTCGTCGTCCGGTTCCGGACCCACGACGGGACGGTCTATGCGGTCAACGCTGTCTCGTTCGATGTCGACGAGGGCGAGACGCTCGGGCTGGTGGGCGAGTCGGGCTGCGGCAAGAGCGTGACGAATCTGGCCGTCATGCGCCTGCTGCCGAAACCGGCGGGTCGCGTCGAGGGCGGGCGGGTCGTGTTCGAGGGCCAAGACCTCACACGGCTGAGCGAGGCGGAGATGCGCGATCTCCGGGGCAAGGAGATCGCGATGATCTTCCAGGACCCGATGACGAGCCTGAACCCCGTACTGACGATCGAAGAGCAGATGGTCGAGACGATCCGGGCGCATCGTGCGGTGGGTCCCCGGGAGGCGCGCGACCGGGCGATCGAGCTGTTGGGGATGGTCGGCATCCCGAGCCCCGAGCTCCGCCTCAAGAACTACCCCCACCATTTCTCGGGCGGCATGCGTCAGCGGGTGATGATCGCCATGGCACTCGCGCTGGAGCCGAAACTGCTGATCGCGGACGAGCCCACCACCGCGCTCGACGTCACCATCCAGGCCCAGGTCCTCGAGCTGCTCCAGCGCCTGACGGCAGAGCGGGGGACGGCCGTCATCCTGATCACGCACGATCTGGGCGTGGTGGCCGGGATGACGCGCCGCATCAACGTGATGTACGCGGGCTTCATCGTGGAGACGGCACCCACCCCGGAGCTCTTCGCGCATCCCCGCCACCCGTACACCGTCGGCCTGCTGCACTCGATCCCTCGCCTCGACGGTCCGGCCGGCGAGCCGCTCATTCCGATCGAGGGGACGCCGCCGGATCTGCGCTGGGCGCCCGTCGGCTGCCCGTTCGCACCGCGCTGCGCCTGGCGGGTGGCGCAGTGCTGGGACGAGAACCCGACCCTGGAACCCCTCGTGACCGGTGTACCGATCCAGATGACGGGAGCTCGGGCAACGCACCGTATCGCCTGCTGGAATCCGCCGACCGCCGAGGAGGCGTCCGCGGGGCGGCCGCTCCGTGAGGGGTTCGTGCCGGCGCCGCTGCCCACGCGGCCGGGCGACGGCCGCGCCGTGGCGCCCCTCCTCGAGGCCGAAGACCTCGTCGTGTTCACGCCCGGTCGGGATCCGGTGACGGCGCTGCCCGGCGCGCGGAGCCTGCCCGAACCGCCCGGACCGGAGTCGCAACCATGAGCGCGCTGCCCACCGCAGATCGTCCATCGACCGCTGGCGGGCCGCTCCTCGAGGTCTCCGACCTGCGGATGTTCTTCCCGATCACGCAGGGGATCGTGATCGGGCGCCACGTGGGAGACGTGCGGGCCGTCGACGGCGTCTCGCTCAGCCTGCGCCGGGGCGAGACGCTGGGTCTCGTGGGCGAGTCGGGCTGTGGGAAGAGCACCACGGGGCGCGCGATCGTTCGCCTCTACCGGCCCACCGGCGGCCGCATCGTGTTCGACGGCGTCGACATTACGCGCCTCGAGGGCGCGCCGCTGCGGCGCATGCGCCGCCACATGCAGATGATCTTCCAGGACCCGTACGCGAGCCTGAACCCGCGCATGACCGCCGCGGGGATCGTCGGCGAGCCGCTCGACATCCACGGGATCGGCACCAGTCGCGAGCGGCGCGAGCGCGTCCGCGAGCTGTTCGAGGTCGTGGGCCTCGACCCCGACTATGGCGAGCGCTACCCGCACGAGTTTTCGGGCGGCCAACGGCAGCGCATCGGCGTCGCGCGGGCCCTCGCCGTCAACCCGGACCTGATCGTTGCCGACGAGCCGGTGAGCGCGCTCGATGTGTCGATCCAGGCGCAGATCATCAACCTCCTCGAAC
>JAKAMV010000637.1 GCA_021812735.1 Chloroflexota bacterium
GCAATGTCGGCCATCGCCTTGACCTGCAGGTTGTGCTCGAGCACATCCGGCGGGTAGCTTCGTACCTTGATGCCGACGGCAGACAGAGCGGCCTGAGCCAACGACTGCTCGCGCCCGAAGGTGTCGCGCCGGATCCGGTCCACGCGGGGGCCCCGGCCCAGCGGTTGGGCCGCGTACGCCACCACGGCCAGCGCGATCGCCGCAACGCCGATCTTCACGACGGTGTAGACCTGCCCGCCCGGCCCGAACGCAATGAACGTCATCGCCCCCAGCCCGACCACGGCGACGCTCAGCAGGAGCGGGCCGAACCGCCGAACCGGGGGGGGCCGGTCCCACGCGCGCCAGGCCCTGGCCACGGTCCACGCTGCCAGCACGCAGGCCGGGAGCGCAAGGTGCGTGTTCAGCCAGGGCATCTTCTCGCCCGCCATCGACAGCGCCAGCCACGTCCCCACGAGCCAGAGCCATGCGAACCGCGAGAACGCGTCGCCCCGGACGGTCGACCACCACGCGCCGCCGATCACGATCACCAGCGGCAGGAACTCGTAGGCCGGCATCAGCATGTCGTAGTAGAACCACGGCTGGCCGCCCCGCTTCACGTCCTGCTGGCCGAGCCAGTAGTCGAGGGAGCCCCACGGCCCCGTGCACAGACCCTCGAGATTCGTCCAGAACGAGGTCATGAGCGTCAGGTAGAGCAGCGCCGCGGCCCCGGCGGCGATCGCCCAGGTCCTCGGCCGCCACTGCAGCCCGACCAGCGCCGAGGCCCCGACCGTCACTGCGAAGACACCGCCCACCGCGATCGCGTCTTTCGTGGGCTGATCGGGCCGGGACACCATCTCCTTCAGGTTCGTGTCCCAGTAGGAGCGGCAGGTTAGCTGCTTCTCCCCCACCAGGCCCAGGCTCTCCAGGGGGCCCCGCAGGAACACGCTCAGCAGCGGCACGATCAGCGTGCCCAGCAGCACGAGCGCGTCGCCCGGTCGCGGGAGCGTCGTCCAGCCGGCCCGCCGGCGGATCGACCCGAGCAGCGGCCATGCGGCGGCCATCGCCCACGCCCAGGGCGCGAGTGCCACTGTGAGCAGCAGCCGGCGCCATGTCCGGTCCATGCCCCGCCCCTGCAGCGTCTCCGTCGCGAGCAGCGCCGCCAGGTAGACGTCGAGGAACACCAGGAAGGTCGCGACCGTGAGGTAGGTGGCCTCCTTCGTGGCCATCGAGCCCGCGAACGCCAGCGCGAAGACGATCAGCCACCGGTCGCGCCCGCCATCGAAATACCGCCACAGGGCCACGACCATCAGCATGGTGAAGAAGGCCATGTAGATGTCTTCGCGGAAGAACCGGCTGTAGTAGACGATCGTCGGCGAGAACGCGATGAACGCGACCGCGGCCATCGTCCCCACCGCGCCGAGCCGCCTTCGCAGCAGCAGCGGCAGCATGACGAGCGCCGACCCGAAGATCGCGGCCGACACGCGCGCCGTGTAGTCGCTCGCCCCGAACAGGAGGAACACCAGCGCCTGCGCGTGGTAGTAGAGAGGACCGTGGAAGATCGGGTCGTGCTTGTACGTGCCCTGCAGCAGGCCCCACGACCACTGCGCATGGATGCTTTCGTCGTGGTGGAGCGACCGCGCCCCCAGGTCCCAGAACCGCAGCCCCACGGCGGCGGCCAGGATGAGCGCGTAGAGGATCACCTCCGTGCTCACCCGGATGCGGACCCGCAGAAGCCGCTCAAGCCCCGAGTTCGCCGCCGGCCGCGGCCCGTAGCTGGCCGCCCGGACGCTCACGGCTGTGCCCTCACGTAGACCGCGATCGGCGCCTGGCTGACGACGACCGTGTTCCGGTCCTCCAGCCACTTGATGTATTCGAGGATCCCGCCGGTCGGGGGCGCGATCGACGCCGTCAGCGCCCAGGTGCCGTCCAGGGCCACCCAGCCCTCCGGTCGCGGGACCCCTGCCGGCCAGATCAGGACCGCCGCCTCGCCCGGCGCTCCCGTGATGACCGTCGTGGTCTCCCGGAACGGCCAGGTCGCGTCACTGGCGAGCGTCGGGTGCACCGCGATCGGCCCCGGCGCGCGCCGTGCTGCGTCCGCGGCGAGCGCTTCGAGCTGGGACGCTTGCGGCGCGACGGTCGGCGACGGCAGCGGCTCCTCGATGCCGCTGAGCGCGACGCCAAACGTCCCCGCCGAGACCGGGATCGCCCCCGCCACTGCCGCGGCGGCCAGCAGCGCCGGCGCGGTCCGCCTGTCGAATCCCAGGTATCCCGCAGCCGCGAACGCCATCAGGAACAGCCCCGCGACGAGCAGCGCCTCGACCGTGCCCCCGACCTCGTCCGCGCGGGCCCACTTCAGCACGGTGTACATGGCGATCGCCGCCAGCAGGCCGCCCGTTCCCAGCAGCACTCCGGGGAGCCGCCAGTCGATCCGCGTGATGGCATCCCAGGCGCGGACCGCGGCCGGCCCGAGAATGAGGGCCAGCGGCGCCGTGAGCGCCGCCACCGGGACGCTGCTGTGCGTCGACGCCGCCACTGCGAACCAGAGGAGGGCCGCAGCCGCCCAGCCGAGGAGGAGCGCCTCCAGCGGCGTCTCGCCCTTCCAGCGGGCGGCCCGTACCAGCGTTGCCGCGACCCCTGCCGCGACCATCGGCCAGCTGTACACCGCCAGCACCTCTGCGGCTGTCGCCGTGGACCAGCGCTCGTCGAAGCCGGCTGCGAACAGGTCGAACGGCGCCACGCGAAGCCCGTCCCAGCCGAGCCCGAACCGGAACGTTGTCGCGGCCACGCCCACGGCCGCTCCGGCGGCGACCGCGATCACCGTGCGACGCTCCCAGGCGGGCCCGTGGCGTGCCGCGGCAAGCCCGGCTGCCGCCGCCACCAGCGGCAACGGCACCGGCCCGGCCGTTGCCAGCCCGAAGCCGGCGAGCCCGCAGAGCCACGGTGGCCTGGCGGTGCGCGCCAGCGCCACAAACAGCCAGAGCGCGATCGCCACGTCGAAGCCCATCGCCGAAGCTTCGGTTTCGAGCGCGATGGCGGGACCGTCGAACGCGAGGATCACGAGGGCGAGGAGGGCGCCCGCGTTCCCGAGCTGCGGCCGGAGCAGGTAGAGCGCGCCCGGGATCGTCGCCGTCGCGAGGAACGCCAGCACCCGAGGCGGCACCTCCGACGCGCTCCAGTGCAGCAGCAGCGCGGTAATCCCCTGGAACAGCGTCGGCACGAATCGTGGGTCGCCGATCCCCTCCCGCGCCTGCCAGGCGCCTGAGAGGTGGATGAGCTCGGCGCCGCCCACCGGAGCCTGCCAGAGCGGGCCCAGCCGCAGGAGGATGAAGACAGCCCCGGCCACCGTCCACGCCAGCCCCGAGATCCCGATGGAGATCTCGCGGCTGCCGCCCCCGGCTTCCGGCAAGCCCGGCGGCTCGCTCATTTCGTCCCGGCCGGCTGACCTGCCGGCAACCGGTACACCCGCAGGCCCTCGGATTCGAAGGCCACCTCGAGCACCGACTCGAAGTGCGGCATGATGTCGCCCGTGTACCGCGTCTGCTCGACGCGTCCCACCACCAGGTAGGTTGCGCCCAGCTCGTGCATGTTAGTCACCACGCGGTTCACGTCGGTGGCGGTGTAGATACCGTCCACCAGGTCCTGCCGTCGCTGGAACTCCTGGTGATTCGCCGGGTTGTCCCCACGCCACTGCACCTCGTGCCCTTCCCACCCGATCGGCGTCTGCCGCCCCGTGCGCGCCGAGATCCGTCCCGCATCGCTGTAGTCCACGCGGCTCTCGTAGGAGACTGGCTGGCCGTTCTCGCCCCGGCGCCAGGCGCGTCCCGTCGCTTCGATGATCACGTCCCCGGGCGCCGTATGGTCCTGCACCCAGCGCGTTAGAGCGTATTCCGGCGGGTCACTGCGTGCGAGAAAGGCCAGGCCGTCGATGGCAGTCGGGCGATCGAACCCTTCCACGCGGTTCGGGAGGGCGATCAGCGGATAGACGAGCCCGGCCGCGAGCAGCAGGACGGCCGGGCTGGCGAACGCGGCGGCCGCGAGGTCCCGATGCCAGGCCCGCCGCAGCGCCACGACGATAGCCACGCCGCCCCCCGCCGAGAGCAGGATCCAGGCCTGGTACGTGAGCTTGAAGACCGTGTTCAGGCGCGGCGTTCCGCCCACGAAGATGTCGCGGATGAAGAACAGCTCCGCCCCGTACAGGAGCAGTGCGCCCACGGCGGCGAGTCCCGCCGCGAGGGCCTCGCTCCGCCGCCGCCACGCCAGCACGAGGAACGCCGTGCTCAGCGCCCAGGTGGCCGATCCATAGAACCCGAGCGTCAGCCAGCCCCCGTCCCCGCGCGTTGCGACCGCGTCGCCCAGCTGGCCGTGGTACCGGGCGAGCGCGACCCACAACGAGAACGGCACCAGCGGGACCCAGAACCCGTACGCCGCACACCGCCCGATGGCTGCCCGGTCGAATGGCCGCAGCGCGGGCAGCGCCGCCACGAGCCCCGCCGCCAAAAGCGGCCCGAACTGCAGGAAGGCATGCGCCGGCCGGGACCCGTGACCCACGTACGGGAAGAACCCCGAAGCCTGCGAGCTGAACGTCATGTACCAGGGGATGTACGCGATCACGCCCACGGCGAAGACGGGCGCCAGGTACCCGGCCGTCGCCAGGATCGCCCGCCCCGGCGGCCTGGCACGCAGGTTCCTCACGAGCACGGCCACGCCCAGGATCGCGCTGAAGGTGAGCAGGTCCCACGCGTTCTGGAAGGCGAGCCCGCCGAAGACGATCGCCAGGGCCAGCCCCACCCAGGGGGACCGCCGGTGGCTCCACACGTCGAGCGCCGACCTCCCCCGCCATGCGGCCGCGCTCAGCCCGAGCGACAGCAGGGTGACCGGGATCGCCATCACGTGCGGGTGCATGTCCCCCAGCAGGAAACTGAAGAACGGGAATTCGGTGATCGTGTTCGGGATGATTCGCGTCCCACGCCACCAGAACCAGAACTCCGTCGGGTACCAGGATGTCGTCCGCGGGTCCAGCGGGCCCGAGAAGCAGTCCTGCGTGATACCGGGCTTGCAGGGGATGAGCCACTCAACCCCGAAGAAGTCGAAGAGCCCCCGGTTGTAGTGGCCGTGCGCCGCCACCCACTCGAAGATAGCCGAGAGTGAGCCGACCGCCAGCAGCATGAACAGCGCGAAGGTGGCGGCTCCGATCGCCCAGCGCCGGCCACGCGGCCCCAGCGACCAGCGCGCCAACGTGCCCGCCAGCGAGACCACCCCGGTCGCTGCCGCCGCGAACGTGTACGCCAGGCCCAGGTTGTAGCCGATCGACGAGCGCACCCCCGACACCGCCGTGAGCACGCCGATCTGCAGGTACCCGAAGTAGTAGTAGCTCGCCTCGCGCCCCGCCAGCCACGAATCGTGCGGGGGGTAGTGCGGCGACGTCAGCGTGGCGTTCAGGTACATGAAGTCCATCGGCTGCTCGGTGCCGGTGATGTCCGGCTGGTACGAGCGGAACGCCACGTAGAGATAGAACACGAGCGTGAACAGGCCGGCCGTGACCGCGATGGCCGGGAGCGATCGCCTCAGCGTTGGCCGGAACTGCCGGTCCCGCGCAATCACAGTCACCGATACCAGCGCGAAGAGCATCACCGCCAGGAGATAGCCGGCGCGGCCCGCGGGCAGCACGTTAAACGTCCGGAGCGTGAAGTAGCCGTAGCCGATGAGCAGCAGCCCCGCCGGGAACGCCAGCCCCGCGCCGCCATCCGGGAAGCGCCGGAGGAGGACGAACGTGATGGGCAGGGCGAGTGCGCCGATCAGCAGCGCGACCGCCCAGAACGCCATCACTGGTGCCATGGGCTACCTCTCAGGAAAGGAGAGCGTCGACAAACTCGCGGGCGTTGAACGGTGCGAGGTCGTCCACCTTTTCGCCGGTGCCGATGAAGCGCACCGGGATGTCCAGGTCGTGCGCGATCGCGAAGGCGATCCCACCCTTCGCGGTGCCGTCCAGCTTCGCAAGCACGATCCCCGTCACTCCCACCGCCTCGGTGAACGTCCTCGCCTGCGACAGCCCGTTCTGCCCGGTCGTCGCGTCCAGCACCAGCAGCGTCTCGTGCGGGCCGTCC
>JAKAMV010000029.1 GCA_021812735.1 Chloroflexota bacterium
GAGGTCCACCTCCACGGTGTCCACGGCGCCCGCGTCATACCGCACCGAGAACATCACGATGTGGATCGATCCGTCCACCTCCTCGAACTTCGCGCGCTGGTTGCGCTCGGCGATGTCCTCGGTGACGAGCGGGTGCAGGTCGAGCAGGGCGGCGATGTCGGTGACGGGCACGCCGTCGGGCGCCGTGACGTCCACCCAGACGACGGCGTCGGGATCACGCAGCACGTTGGCGAGGTCCTCGCTCCCGCCGATCGCCACGCTGCGTCCGCCCGTCCGCGCGATGCCCCGCACGACGATCGGCGACGGACCGGGGGCGACGCTGGTCGGCGGGAGGGGCGGCATCGGCATCTCGGGTGCTACGGCCCGGGGGCGGGCGCCCGGTCGGAGGCGAGCATACGCCGACGGCCCCCGAGGAGGAGCGCGGGCACGATGGCCACGGCGGTGACGGCCGCAGCCAGCAGGAACACGCCCACCATGATCTGCGCCGCCTCGCGGGCCGCCCACGCCTCGAGTGCCGCCACCACCTGGCCGTCCTTGAGCGGCCGGTCGCGAAGCGCCGCGGGGATGAACTGCTTGTAGGCGTCGGCGGTGGCGTACACCTGGTCGTACAGGTGGTCGATGGTCGTGGAGCCGTAGGCCGTCAGGATCGCCAGGCCGACCGCCATGCCCGCCATGCGGGCCACCGTCACCACGGAAGCCGCAGCGCCGTACGCCGAGGGGTCCACCGCCTCGGCTGCGGCAGCCGAGCGCGGGGTCACCGTCAGGCCGAAACCCGCCCCGAACAGCGCAAGGGCGGCCGCGGCGGCGGGGATCCCGGTGCCGGGCGTCCAGCCCGCCATGGCCACGAGCGCCGCGACCGACGCGGCCAGGCCCACCACCGAGACGAGCCGGAGCCCGAGCGCGCGCAGCGCCCAGCCCGAAGCCAGCGCACCGACCGCCGTGGCTGCCGCGAGCGCCCCGAGCGCCACCCGCTGCTGGTCGGGCCCGCCGTACAGCACGCGGTCCACGAACACGGCAGCACCCACGATCGCGGTTGCCAGCCCGTAGCCCGTGAGCAGCGACACCAGCGCCGCCGACGCGAACGCCGGCCTGCGGAACAGTCGGGGGTCGAGGAACGGGTCGCGGGCCCGGAGGCCGTGCCAGACGGCCAGCGGCAGTGAGACGACCGCGAGCGCCGCGAGCGCCAGGACCGCAACGACGGGGTCCAGCCCGCCGGAGCCGGGGCTTGACCAGCTACCCAGAAGGGTGAGCGCCCCGAGCGTGCCGACCAGGGCCGACGCCACCAGAGCCGCCCCCGCGAGGTCCACGCGGCCGGGGCGCCGGGGCGTGTCCCAGTCCGCGGACGCGGCCCAGGCGAGCGCGAGGGCCACGACCCCGATCGGCACGTTGACGTAGAAGATCCAGCGCCAGGCCGGCACGAGGAGGGCTGCGACGGCGCCGTTCGGCGTGATGCCCAGCCGGGCTACGGCGGCGTCCGGGTGCACCGCGTCGAGGACCGCGGCGCCGAGGAAGGGCCCGGCGGCCATGCCCAGGAATGTCAGCGCTCCCACCACCCCCAGCGCTCGCGGCCTCGCGTGCCCCCGGTACAGATGCGCCGCCGCCGATGTGGCGAGCGGGATCAGGGCCCCGCCGCCGACGGCCTGCACCAGACGGGCGGCGATCAGCGCCTCGAGGGTCTGCGCCGAGCCCGCCAGCAGCGAGCCGAGCGTGAACACCACGAGCGCGGCGAGGAACGGTCGCCGGTTGCCCCACAGGTCGCCGAGCCGCCCGGCCAGCGGCATCGTCACCACGTAGACCAGCAGGTAGCCGTTGATGACCCACGAGGCCTCGCGGAGGCGCTGCCAGCCGGCGAGATCGCCGACGATCGCCGGCAGCGCGACCGCGGTGATCATCAGCTCGAGCCCGGCGAGGAACGCCCCGGCCCCCATCACGGCCAGGAGGACCAGGGCCGCACCGGACGAGCGTCGCTCCACGCGGGGAGTGTACGGGGCGCGCGGCACGGCGGCGGATCCCGCCGGTGGGCGCGCGGGCGGGCTGTCGATGACTGCGCGCAGCGGCGCCTCGCGGTCCGCAGCTGCCAACGAGGTGTCGGACGGCGCCGTGTCGGGCCTGCGTCGAACCGCGCCGCTCCCCGCGCCCGTGTTGCCCCCGGCGTCCCAACCGTGCGCCGGCGGCACGGATCGATCTCCGGGCGCAACGCTCGTACGGGGCCGGGGACGGTTCAGGGCCCGGGCGCACGATCGGGTGCCTCGGGCCGGGACTGGCGGGCGGGGCCGGGGGTGCCGCGGGCCGGGGTTGACACCCGACGCTCGCCCACCTAGGATCAACGCTCGTTGATATCAACCGCGATTGATTGGACTGCGGTTGCGATCGACTATCGAGGTTTGCGCAAGCCCGTGTCACCCTCCCCGGCTCGGATCCGGAGCACCATCGCCAACGTCGTCGACCAGCCCGACGACCTGCGCGAGCTGCGCCGCGTCTACAAGATCCTGGCGGACGTGAACCGCTTGCGCCTGCTGCGGCAGCTGGCCGACGGGCCGGCCACCGTGACGGAGCTGGTCGACCGGGTCGGCCTCTCCCAGCCGCTCGTCTCGTGGCACCTGGCCAAGCTCCGCGAGGCCGGCCTCGTGCGGGCGCGCCGCGAGGGCCGCGTGACCCTGCATACCATCGTGCCGGAGGCGTTCGAGGCCCTCCGCGTCCGCGAGGCGCGGGCGCTGGGTCTCGCCACCGCCGAGACACCACCAGGGAGGCAGGAACCGTGAGCGGCTCGTTCGTCTCGCCCGAGCTCCGGGCGAGGATCCGGGGGCTGATGACCCCCATCGCGATCGGGCTCGGCCGGTTGGGCCTGTCCCCGAACGCGCTGACCGTCATCGGCTTCCTGGTCGCCTGTGTCGCGGCGATCGCGGCGGGAGTCGGCGACTGGCTGGTGGCCGGCCTCCTCGTGATCTTCGGCGGCGTGTTCGACCTGTTCGACGGGGCGCTCGCGCGCGCGACGAACCGCGTCAGCAAGGTCGGCGGCTTCATGGATTCGACCTTCGACCGCTGGGGCGAGGGCGTCGTGTACGTCGGCATCTCGGCCGGCGGCCTGGCGGCGGGCCTCAATCCGGTGGCGATCCTCTCGTCGGCGGCCATGGCCTCCGCGTTCATGGTCAGCTACACCCGCGCCAAAGCCGAGAGCCTGGGCTTCGCCCCCGGCACCGGCATGGCGAACGTGGGCCTCGCCCCGCGCGAGGTCCGCCTCGTGATCCTCACCGTCGGCCTCGTGTGGGCCGGCATCGCCGGCGTCGGCCCGTCGGGAACCGGCGACCTCGTCATCGAGGCGGCCCTCGGCCTGATCGCCGTCCTCGCCACCATCACGACCATCCAGCGCATCGTCGCCACGATCCGCCAGGCAGCCGCCTCGGAGGGATAGCGGCGCGGGCGCGCCGAGCACCCCGAACACGGAGATCGAGCATGACCCCTAGCGAGAGCACGCCCAACGCACCGCGCAAGAAGATCCGGCTGGCCGTCGTCGGCGTCGGCAACTGCGCCAGCTCCCTCATCCAGGGCCGCTACTACTACGAGCACGCCAAGGCCGAGGACTTCGTGCCGGGCCTGATGCACGTCCAGTTGGGCGACTACCACATCAGCGACATCGAGTTCGTGGCCGCGTTCGACGTGGACGTGACCAAGGTCGGCAAGGACCTCTCCGAGGCCATCTACGCCGGCCAGAACAACACGTACCGGTTCATGGACGTGCCGCACACCGGCGTGACCGTGGAGCGCGGGATGACCCACGACGGCCTGGGGAAGTACCTGTCCCAGGTCATCCAGCCGGCGCCCGGCCCCACCGCGGACATCATCGGCATCCTCAAGGACCGCCAGGTGGACGTCCTGGTCTCCTATCTCCCGGTCGGGAGCGAGGAGGCCACCAAGTGGTACGCGGAGCAGGCGCTCCAGGCCGGCGTCGCATTCGTCAATGCGATCCCGGTGTTCATCGGGCGTGAGCCGTACTGGCAGCGCCGCTTCGCCGCGGCCGGCCTCCCCCTCATCGGCGACGACATCAAGAGCCAGGTTGGCGCCACCATCACGCACCGCGTGATGACCCGGCTGTTCATGGACCGCGGCGTCCGCCTCGACCGCACCTACCAGCTCAACTTCGGTGGCAACACGGACTTCATGAACATGCTCGAGCGCGAGCGCCTGGAGTCCAAGAAGATCAGCAAGACCAATGCGGTCACCTCGATGCTCGACTACGACATCGACCCCGAGAACATCCACGTCGGCCCGAGCGACTACGTGCCGTGGCTCAAGGACCGCAAGTACTGCCACATCGTCATGGAGGGCACGACGTTCGGCGACGTGCCGCTCAAGGCCGAGCTCAAGCTCGAGGTCTGGGACAGCCCCAACTCGGCCGGCGTCATCATCGACGCCGTCCGGTGCGCCAAGATCGGCCTCGATCGCGGCCTGCAGGGTACCCTTGTCGCTCCGTCGAGCTACTTCATGAAGAGCCCGCCGATCCAGATCCATGACGACGTCGCCCACCAGCGCGTCGAGGCCTTCATCCGCGGTGACGACAACGAGACGCTCGTCGGCACCGAGGAGGCGAAGGGGCCCTCGGCGACGCGGGCGACGGCCACGAGGGCGAAGGCAGCCGCGAGCGAGTGACCGATACGAAGGACAAGAAGCTCGAGGCGCCGCACCGGCGCCTCGAGTCCACCCCGCCGCGCATCGTGGAGAAGGCCGCCGTCATCGCCTACCGGTTGATGGCCGCGGCCCTCGTCCACCTGCCGACGCGGCTGACGGTGCCCGTCATCGGCAGCGTCAATCAGATCTCGTATCTGGCCTGGCCCATGAAGCGCCGCTTCGTGGACGCCAACTTCGGCCGCGTCATGGGGCTGCCGCCGAACCACCCGCGGGTGCGGCGGATGGCGCTGCGCGCGTACCGCGAGTACGCGCACTACATGGTGGAGCTCATGCGGCTGCCGGCCCTCCCGGCCGCGGACGTCGCCAAGCTCGTCGAGGGCGACGGCATCGACCGGATCGCCGGGGCCTGGCTGGCGCACGGCAAGTCGATGATCGTGTGCGCAGGGCACGTGGGCAACAACGAGGCGGTCGCGGCCGGCGTGGCCTGGCGCGGTTTCCCCGCCAATGTCGTCGCCGACGATTCGGCGTTTCCCGAGATCTTCGAGATCCTGCGCCGGAACCGCGAGGGCTGGGGCGTCCACGTGGTGCCCTGGCGGAACCTGCGCGAGCTGTTCTCCATCCTGCGCAAGAACCAGATCCTGGCGCTGCTCGTGGACTGGGGCTATCGCGAGGACGGCATCCCCGTGAGGCTGTTCGGCGCATGGACGACGCTCCCGGCCGGGCCTGCGGTGCTGGCCGCGAAGACGGGCGCCGCCATCGTGTTCATGGAAGTGCGCCGCACCCCGGACGGTCGGTTCGAGGTCAACGCGGACGACGCCTTCACCGTGCCCAGCTCGAACCCAGCGGACCTCCAGCGTGCCACGCAGCGGATCGCCGACGCCCTGGAGCGAACCATCGCCCGCGCGCCCGCCCAGTGGTACAGCTTCAAGCCCATCTGGCCGTCCACACACGAGGAGGAGCTCGCGCTCGAGCGGCGGGCGAGCGAGATGCTGGCGGGCAGGCCTGGCGTGGCGGCGCCCCCTGCGCCCCCTGCGCCGGCCGCGTCGCCCACGGGGCCGCTCGAGCCGCCCACGGGGCCCGTCGAGCCCCCCGCGTGAGCGCCGACGCCAGCCGGCCGGGGCCGGACAGGGCCGACCCGGGCGCGTCTCGCGGCTGGAGCTGGCGCGGCTCCGCCATCGTCGCGGGGACGCGGCTGCTGGGCCGCCTGCCTGAGGCGCCGCTGGTCGCCGCGGCGGAGTCCATCGGCGAGCTGTGGTACCGGACGGCCCCGGCGAAGGCCGCCCAGGCGCGCGCGAACCTGGGGCGCGTCTGCGAGGGACTCGCGGCCCAGGACCGGGGCTCGGCCCTGGTGCGGCGCGCCGCCACCGACCCCGAAGCGCTCGAGAGGATCGTCCGGCGCGCGTTCCGGCACGCCGCGCGCTACTACCTGGAGATGGCCCGGGCGGGCTCCGAGACGGCGGCGCAGACCCTCGCCCGGTTGGACATCGAGACGCCCGCCGAGGTGACCGAGGCCCTGCGGTCCGGCAGGCCGGTGATCCTGACGGGCATGCACTACGGATCGATCGAGGTCCCCGTGGTCGTGGTCAGCGACATGGTGGGCCACCCCGTCACCGCGCCCATGGAGATCGTCGGTGACCCCGCGATCGCGCGCTGGTTCGAGACGTCGCGGCGGCGCGTGGGGGTGAACGTGGTGGACATGCGGGACGCGAGGCACGCGCTGCTGGCGGCGATCCGGCGGGGCGAGTCGGTGGGCATGGTCTCTGATCGCGACCTGCTCCACAACGGCATCCCGGTGCCGTTCTTCGGCCACCCGGCGCCGCTTGCCGCCGGTCCGGCGCTGCTCGCGGTGGAGACGGGGCTGCCCATCTACGTTTGCTCGGCGCGGCGGGCGGCGCACCTGCGGTACCGGGGTCGGCTCATCCGCCTGGAGGTGCCCAGCGAGGGGCGACTCCGAGAGCGGGTCACCCGGATCACGACGAGCATGGCGGCCGCCTTCGAGAGGCTGCTCGCGGACGGGCCGGAGCAGTGGTTCGGGGCGTTCCACCCCATCTGGCCCGACCTGGCCGTGAGCGCGGTGATGGGCGAGGACCACCGGGACCACCGGGACCACCAGGACAACAAGGGCGCCACGGTGGCGCCGGCAAAGGACGGTGGCGCATGACGGCCGAACCGATGGACCGGCTAGGCCGGGCCGACCTCCACGTCCACACCTGGGCGTCGGACGGGACGGATTCGGTGGTGGACGTGCTCGAGCACGTCGAGGCGGAGGGATTCCTGGACCTCGTGGCCATCACCGACCACGAGCGGATCGACGCGGCGCTGGCGGGCCGGGCCTACGCCCGCGACCGCGGCCTGCGGGTGGCGGTCGTCGTGGGCGAGGAGATCACCACGCGCGGCGGCCACCTGCTCGGGCTGTTCCTGGAGCAGCGGGTTCCCACGTGGAAGAGCCTCGAGTGGTCCATCGAGGCGGTCCACGACCAGGGCGGGATCGCGATCCCCACCCATCCCTTCGTCCCGACCCACCTGTGCGCGCAGGGCTGGGTGCTGCGCAGGCTGCTCCTGGCTGACAACCCGGCCGTCCGCCCGGACACCATCGAGACGTTCAACCCCACCGCCCTGGGGAAGTGGGGCCATGCCCGCGCCCAGCGGTTCGCGCGCGAGCACGACCTGGCGTTCGTGGGCAACAGCGACGCGCACATCAAGTCGGCCGTCGCGTCGGCGTGGACCACCTTCCCGGGTCGGACCGCCGATGACTACCGTGCCGCGATCGCCGCCCGGACCACCCAGGACCACGGCACGTTCCACGGCAGCGTCGGCCAGGTCGGCGTGTACGGCCGCCAGCTGCGCAAGTACGCCCGGGACATCAGCCAAGAGGCGGCCGGACGGATCCGACGAGACGGCACCGGTCGCGATCTCGGATACCCCGGGGGGAAAGAGCGCCCGCCGCTGTACCGCGGCGAGTAGGCTTCGAGGGGTGAAGATCGGACTGGTCTCGCCGTACGTCTACCCGCTGCCGGGGGGCGTCACCCAGCATGTTCGGTTCCTCTACGAGAACCTGCGCCTCCGCGGCCACGACGTCCGGATCATCACCTCGTCGCACGGGCTCCAGCGCTCGTCCGAGGGCGACGTGATCCGCTTGGGCAAGGGCTTCTCCATGCCGTCCAACGGCTCGATGGGCACGGTCACGATCTCGCCCCGGTACATCAGCCAGGTGCGCGCTGTGCTGGAGCGCGAGCGATTCGACCTGCTCCACTTCCACGAGCCGTTCGTGCCGTTCCTCTCGCTTGTGGTGCTGCGCGAGTCCACCTCGGTCAACATCGGCACGTTCCATGCCTACGGCGGCTGGTCGCCGGCGTACGAGTTCGGGAGCCGATCCCTGCGGGCCTACGCCGAGCGGCTCCACGGGCGGATCGCGGTGTCGGCGGCGGCCCGGCACTTCATCGACCGCTACTTCCCCGGCGACTACAAGGTGATCCCCAACGGCGTGGACGCCGAGCGCTACGGGCGCGCGGTGCCGCTGGCGCGCTGGCAGGACGGGACGCCCAACATCCTGTTCGTCGGGCGGTTCGAGCCCCGCAAGGGCGTGCTGGACCTGCTCAAGGCGTACCGCCAGGTCCGCCGGGACGGCGTCGGCGCCCGCCTGCTGCTGGTGGGCGCGGGACCGCAGGAACGCGAGGCGCGGCGGTACGTGGCGACCCGGCGGCTGCGCGGCGTTGAGTTCCTGGGCCGCGTGTCCGACGACGAGAAGCTCCAGCTCTTCCGGACGGCGGACGTGTACTGCTCGCCGGCCACCGGGCGCGAGTCGTTCGGGATCGTTCTGCTCGAGGCGATGGCCGCGGGCGCCCCGATCGTGGCCTCGGACATCCACGGCTACAAGGGCGTGGTGCGGCGCGGTCGCGAGGCGCTGCTGGTGCCGCCGCGCGAGCCCAAGGAGCTTGCCGCGGCGATCGAGCGACTCATCTCGGACCAGGCGCTGGCGGCCACCTTCCGCGCCAGCGGGCCGGTCCGCGCCGCCGAGTTCTCCTGGCCGCGCGTCACGGCCAAGGTGGACGACTACTACGGGTTCGTCATCCGGCGGCTGGCGGCGGCTGGGCAGCTGCCGCCCGGGTTCCGGGCCGAGGTGCCGCCGTCGCCGCGGGGTTCGGGCCCGGGCTGACCGGGGCCAGCCGTCGGCGCCCGCCGCAGGCTGCCGGCGGGGCGCTATGCCGCGCTGGCGCTGCCCGGGTCGGGCCCGCCGCCCGATCCCGCGTCGTCGCCGTCGCCCGCCGGGACGGCGTCCCCGGCGAGCGCCTGCCGCCAGGTCCAGGCGAGGTGCGCCACCGCGATCGACGCGATCGCGAGGAACCCGGTCAGCACGTAGAACCGGATGTCGCTGAACGAGGTCGCCCCGCTCCGGTCCACCGTGTTGACGCCGAACTGGAACATGTACAGGTAGGTGGGCAGGACGCCCTGGTACCACGGCACGATGCTGCCGGGCAGCGGCAGCGCGGAGATGTTCGGGTAGAGCACCGCGAAGTTGAGCGCGATCGCCGCGATCAGCCCGCCCACGAACCGGCGAGCGTCGCGGGCCGTGAGGACCTGCACCGCGACGAGCCCCAGCGGCACGAGCGCCAGGAGCGCGATCGGCTCCGGCGCGAGCCCGCTCACCGAGAACAGCGCGCCGCCGGAGGGCAGCAGCCGCGAGAGGATGGCGAGGGCCACCACGATGATGCCCGTGACGAGCACGCCCTGGGCGTCGCGGAGCCCGGCGGGCCGGCCATCGGCGCGTGGCCGCCCGAGGCCGACCAGCTGCCAGACCAGGACCCCGCCGCCGACCAGCAGGATCAGGACGAGGGCCGCGACCGCGGGCGTGACGACGAGATTGCCGGGGTTGCCGTTGCAGGCGGACGAGCCGGGCGCAACGGCCTGGACGTTCGCGACCGTGCACAGCGGCAGGCGCAGGAGCCACAGGATGGCCGGCCCCAGCACCCCGAGGGCGGCGGCGGCGCGGGCGAGCAGCCAGGTCCGCTGGGACGCCCCGTGCCACAGCTCGGCCACGAGGTAGGCCAGGGCGATGATCAGGAACGGCAGGCTCGAGTAGTAGTGGTACTGGAAGGCCGCGCGGTCGATGCGCGCCCAGGACACCCACTGGGCCAGGAAGCCCACCAGGACCAGGAGGAGTGCGAGGCTCCGCCTCCGATAGGCCTGATAGGCGATGAACGCCATGGCCGGGATCGACATCCACCAGATCGCGATCGTGCCCGCGTCGTAGATCGCCCCGCCGTAGTTGCCCGCGAAGCTGCCCTGGTAGAACCAGACCGGCTTGAGGTCGAGCGGCCACGCCCACCACGGCGACGATGCCGGGTGCGGCGCGGTGAGGTCGTTGTGGTAGCGGTACATCTGACCGGTGAGGTCCAGCAGCGTCTGGCCCGTATGGCCGGGCGGCCAGCCGTTGGGGAAGCCCAGGAAGCCCGCCGGGACGATGGCGTGGTTCTCGATGTTCGCCCACGGGATGTAGAGCAGGATGTAGACGGCGAGCGGCACGACGATCAGGTTGAGAGCCCACCACAGCGTGGACAGGCCGAGGCCGTCGCCAGTGCGGAGCCAGGCCTCCGGCGGATCGGCCATCGGGAGCGCCGGGCGCCCGTCCCGCCGGACCGCCATCGGGCCGATGCCCAGCCGGCCGCCGACGCCGAACGCCACGTAGGCCGCGCCGCCAAGGAGGACCAGGGCGAACGCCGTCGGCAGCGGCGTCAGCGCGAGCGGTCCGACCGCGATCGACGTGCCCACCTTGCCCAGCGCGACAGCCGTGAAGGCGAGGATCGCGCCGGCCGCCACCGGCGCCCCGACGGTGAAGCGCATCTCGTCGTCGGACCAGGCGACCGGCCGGTAGACGGCGATCGCGATCGAGGCGAGCGTCAGCGCGATCATGATCAGCGGGAAGAGCACGTTGCCCAGCTCGCTGCTGCCGGTCGGGACGGCGAGGGCCATCCAGCCGAGCACCGCCGTGGTCCCGATCATCCCCAGCAGCAAGACGATGCGCCCCAGCGCCGAGCGGGCGAGGATGAGGATCCCCAGTGCGCCGATCGCGTACGCGGCCACCCATTTGGAGCCCAGGCCGAGGCCCAGCAGGACCCCGATCACCGGCCACAGAATCCAGAACCACCGTTTCCTGCGAGGCTCCACCCAGAGCCAGGCGAACAGCGCGTACGCCGCCACGATGAAGAACCCAACGTAGACGTCGTTCATGCCGATCCGGCTCTGGACGAACATCATCCCGTCAAGAAGGGCGAACAGGCCGGCAAGCCCGGCGATGAGGCGACGCCGGAACAGGACGCGCACGAGCAGGTAGAGCGCTCCCACGGTGAGCGCGCCGAAGATCACGCCCGGCAAGCGCCAGGCGAAGTCGTAGTGGCCGACGTCGAGCGCGGCCACGTCACCCTGGGCGGAAAACGCCAGGATCTCGCCGGTCGAGGTGGTGGGGTAGCTCCCGTTGTGGTTCATCACCAGAGCCGTGGGCGCGAACCCCAGCTTCTGGTCCGCGAACACCGCATTGCCGTGCGGCTCGACGACGTACACCGTGGGCGTTTGGCCGCCCTGGGTCACGCCCAGGGCCTCGACCATCTGGGAGGCCGGATCGTACAGGAGACGAGTCACCGCGCCGGGCATCTGGAGCACGTCGCTGGACGGGTCGAACGCGGGTCCGCTCTTCGCCACGTCGCCCGACGTGGTGATCCAGGCCAGCTGGGGCGTACCGGACCCCGGGTCCCTCGTGGTCACGTACAGCTCGTTGTCGCCCAGCCCGGTGACCACCGCCAACCCGAGGCCGCCGCCGGCGAGCGCCGTGTGGTCCGCCACCACGGCGTTGTCGGCCAGCATGTCCACGCCGCCCGAGTCGGCCACCGCCACCAGCGCGACCTGGCTGATCGTGATCCCCGGCACCTGCCCGCCGTCGATCGCCGCCTGGAGCTTGGCACGCGCCTCTCCGGCGGGCGTCTGGTCGGCGCTGTTGCCGAGCGTGATCGGGAGGACGGTCGTGTCGCCCTTCGCCCCGCCGAGCGCCGCCTGATAGGCGGCGGCCGTGCCGCCCACGAGCCCGGCGAGTGTGGTCGCCGTGGCGGCCTTGTCGGTCACGCCAGCCAGCGTGGCCACCACCGCGTCGCCGCTGCTCACCTCTGCCATGTCGGCGGCACCGGCAAGGTGCGCTCGACCGACGACGGTGCCGGCGGCCGTGTCCACCACCTCCACGGTGCCGTCGGCCAGCCGGGCGGCCAGCCGGGCGCCGTTGTCCCAGGCCAGGAGCTGCACGGGCGTCCCGTCGAGCTGGCCGAGCCCGGTGACGGCCGAGAGCGCCGCTCCCGGCGAGCCGGCCCGCAGGTCGTCCAGAGTGGTGGCGTCCACCGTGTCGAGCGCGCCCGACGAGGTCCCGACGGTGACGATGTGCGTGGAGGCGTCGAAGGCCACCGTGGACGCGCCGGGGATGGCCCACGACGCCTCCTCCTTGCGCGTCTGCAGGTCGTACGCGATCAGCTCGGATCCCGTGACCACGAACACGCGATCGCCAAGGCGGGCGTTCGGCTGGCTCGGGTCGTCGAAGCGGGGCTCGACGGCGGCGTCGGCCACGTTGACGCCGAGGCTGCTCGAGGACGCCACGTCGTGACCCGCGAAGGCCACGATACCGCCGGCCATCACGTACTTGGCAAGGTGCGGGTGCGTCCACTCGTAGATGTTGTGCTCGATCCCGTAGCGCCAGTCCTGCAGGAACTCGGTCGCCGTGCGGGCGTGGTAGACCTCGTCGAAGTGCATCTGGGCGGGCTCGGCCAGGCGGTACGTCCGCAGGACCAGCGCGGCGATCACCATCACGATGACCAGCCACAGGTCCAGGCGGTCGAGCCGGCCGCCCTTCTCGCCACGGAGCGAGGCGGACCGATCCGGCCGGATGGGCGTCTCGCGGATCTTGGCCCGGAGCCAGGCGAGCGGCGTCATGGCCGAGAGCGACGGGCGGTCGAACCACGCCGGGACCAGGGAGCCGGGGCCCTCGGCCGGCGCCGGGGCGGCGGAGGCGACGCCGGCTGAGGCGCCGGCACCCCGGGCGCCGCCGGGCAACGCGCCCACCTCGGTCGCGGGAAGCACCGGGGCGGCGACGTCGTCGGGAACGCGCCCCGCCTCGAGCTCCGCGGCCAGGGTCTGTGCGGAGCGGTGCCGCAACTGGGCGAGCCCCCACGCGAACACCGCGGTGTTGACGAGCGCGATCAGGGCCACGCCCCAGTACGAGCGGATCGCCGGGCCGATCCCGAGCCAGTCCGCAACCGAGGGGTTGTCCGGGTACAGCGTGGTCAGGACCACGTACATGTTGAGGAACGTGGCGGCCGACGCGAGCAGGTAGGCGACCCGCCACCGCCAGGAATAGGCGATGAGGATGGCCGCCAGCCCGAACAGCGGGTACAGGTACCGCTCGTGGACGCGCGTGGGAACCGCGAAGAAGGCCAGGGCGAGCGCCGCCGTCCCGACCAGGATGGTCATGCGGTCCGGCCGCCGGGCCACCACGACGGTGATGATCGCGGCCAGCGCGAGGAGGGCCACGGCCCCCACGAGCCCGGCAGGGAGGGGGCCGATCTGCGCCCAGAACGAGGCGCCCTGGACCGGCGCGTCGTAGATCCAGGCGGAGTTGGAGGCCATGCTGTTCACGACGCCCGAGAGGTCCGCGACCGGGAACAGGGCCCACAGGTTGTAGGCGTTGACCGAGACGTAGGAGTACGTCGAGGCGGTGCTGAACATCAGCTTGATGAGCGAGGTTCCGGAAGCGCTGAACTGGACGGGCCACAGTCCGAACGGGAGGCACATCGCCAGCACGGTCACGAAGCCGGCCGCGGCCGTGGTCAGAATGCGGACCCAGCCGGTGGTCCGGCGCTCCCAGGCGGTCCCGCTCGGGGCGGGGGGGTTCTCGTCACCCCAGGCCCCGGCCGGCCACAGCACGCGCCGGATCGTCACCAGGCCCACGATGGGCACCAGGATCGCCAGCTGCGGCTTGATCAGCGCCGCGACCACCGCGAGGACCGCGGACCGCTCGGTCCGCCCTCGCCACAGCTCCCGGATCGCCAGCAGCAGGAAGACCGTGCCGAAGCTGTCCACCTGGCCCCAGACCACCGAGTCGAACCAGGAGATCGGGTTCACGATGACGACGAGGGCGGCCAGACGGGCCCGGCGCTCCGTTACGCCCAGCTCGAGCACCATGGAGTACACGACGTACGCGAGGGCGACGTCGGTGAGGATCGCCGGCAGCTTGATCAGGTCGCCGATGCCGCCGATCAGCGAGCCGACGATGCCGACCAGCCACAGCGCGTACAGGTAGCCCGGGGTGTAGTCCGCGAAGAACCCGCGGTCGTAGAAGCCGAACGGGCCGTGCTGGGCGAGGCTGTCCGCCCAGTACCGGAACAGGTCCAGGTCCGTCTTGAAGCCCGAGCCGGGGATGGGCGAACCGAAGAACGGCGGCAGACCATATGCCAAGATCAGCCGAGCGACGAGCCCGATCCCCAGGATCAGGACGATCTCGCGGCCGATGCCTCGCCGGGGGGTATCGTCCGTGCTGCTTCCCCGGCCGGGCACGCCCGGGCCGGAAGCGGTCACAGGGACCCTCCTAACGAGCGTTGAAGGTGGATCGGAGTATAGCCGAGGGCCCTGCCGGGGCCGCGCGAGCCGGAACGTCGGGCGAGCGGCGCCTGGCCGTGCTCGCGGGACTCCTCCTCGCGCTCGCCGCCCTGGGCCTGTACGCCATCTCGGACCCGCAGCACACCAACCTGTACAACCACTTCGTCTGGCAGGCGGACGCGTTCCTCCACGGTCGCCCCTGGTTCGACTACCCCGTCCGGAACGGCATCAACACGGTGACCGGCGCCGCCGTGCCGGGCGCGCCTGACAACGACTACTTCCAGGACGTCTACCCGCTCAGGGACGCGCTCGGCCACGACCTCGGCCGGGTGCTGCTGCCGTTCCCGCCGCTGCCGGCCATCGTGCTGCTGCCGTTCGTTGCCGTCTTCGGCCTGTTCACCGATCAGGAGGCCGTCGCCATCGGGCTCGGCGCGCTCGGCGTCCTGAGCACTTGGTGGATGCTGGGCGGCCTGCGGCTGCGCCTCTCCGTCCGGGTCGCCGTGACCCTGATCCTCGCGACGGGGACGACCTGGTGGTGGGCCGCGGCCGAGGGCACCACCTGGTATTTCGCCCATCTCGTGGCGCTCAACCTGGCAACGCTCGCGGTGGGCGTGACGCTGCGCCACGACCCCCGGGCGGCAGGCGAGACCGTCGGCGACGAGGACGACCGCCTCGCCGGTGACGCCGCCGGTGGCGAGGCGGAGCCGCCGTTGCGCCGCCTGCTGGCGGCCGTCTGGCCGCTCGACCGCTCCCAGGTCCTGGCGGGACTGCTGCTCGGCCTGAGCGTCACCGCGCGCCTGTCGCTGGTGTTCGCCGCGCCGTGGTTCATCTTCGTGGGGGGCGGCGGGTCGCGCCTGCGGCGCACCGTGTCCACGGGGGCGGGCGCCTTCCTGCCGGTTGCCGCCCTGCTGCTCTACACGTTCCTGACCACCGGGTCGTTCCTCCACCCGGGCTACGACTACCAGTACCGGCTGGAGGCCTACGGCTACCCCACCCTGGGCTACCACCCCGAGTGGTCGGTGGAGGACCTCCGGTATATCCCCCAGAATCTGGGGATCATGTTCGGCTCGCTGCCGGCGATCGCCCCTGGCGTCCAGCCCAACACGCTCGGCTTCGGCGCCCCGGTCGACCTGTGCACGGGCGCGGGCGCGACGCGGGGTCTGTTCGACACCAGCTGCCCGCTCGCGATGCCGGTGGACGTCGGCACGAGCATCGTGCTCTCGGCCCCCGGCCTGCTGCTGGCGCTGTTGGCCTTCCGCCCGCCGAGGCTGGCCCGCCTCAAGATCGGGGCCGGGCTGGCGGTCGCGGCGATCGGCCTGTTCAACCTCGCGCACTTCAGCCAGGGCTGGGTCCAGTGGGGCTACCGGTTCTCGCTGGACTTCATGCCGTTCCTGCTGCCCCTGGTCGCGCTGGGGGCGATGCGCCCGGACGGCCGGCTGCGCCGGCTCGCGGTCGCGCTGGTCGTGGTCGGGGCGGCGGTCAACCTGTGGGGGGTCGCCTGGGGGAAGATGCTTGGCTGGTGACGGCGCGCTCCCGATGACGCCCGCCGCGCGCGGCCGCAGAGGTGACCGATGGACCGACCTGACGCCGCTCGCGGCGGGCATCGTGGCCCTGGTCGCGCTGGCCGTCTACCGGACCACCCTGCTGCCGGGTCTCGGCTTCTGGGACACGGGCGAGGCGCAGACCGTGCTGCCGGTGCTGGGCACCATGCACCCGACGGGGTTCCCTGCGCTCGTCATCATCGGCTGGCTGTTCTCGATCGTCGCCAAGCCGCTGGGCCAGCCCGCCTTCCTGATGAACCTGCTCGCCGCGACGTGCGCGGCGCTTGCCGGCGGCGGCGTGGTGATGGTCTCCCGCCGGCTCCGCGTGCCGTTGCCGGTGGGTGTCGCGACCGGGATCGGCTTCGCCCTCACGCCCGTCGTCTGGCACATCTCCGGCGCGATCGATGCCCACGCGCTGCACATCCTGCTGGTGGTCGCCCTCACCCTCGCGCTGCTCCGCTGGCAGGCGCTCGTAGACGGTCGTCGAGACCACCCCGACGACGCCTACCGCCGACGGGGCGACCGGGCCATCCTGCTGGCGGCCGCGATCTACGGGGTGGCGGCCGCCAACCACGGCCTCGCGCTGATCCTTGCCCCGTCCGTGGTCCTGTTCGTGCTGGCCGTGGAGCCCCGGGTGCTGCTCCGGCCCGGGTTGATCGCGGCGGCGGCGGGCACGGCGATCGGCGTGGCGGCAGTGCTCTACCTCGAGCTCCCGCTTCGCGCCGGGCTGCTTCGGGCGCCGCTGGTGTACGCCCACCCCGACACCTGGCAGGGGTTCTGGGACGTCGTGCTCGCCCGCCAGTTCCAGGGCGACGTCCACGGCCTGCTGTCCGACCTGCCGGCCAAGGCCGACGCCCTGCTCGCGCTCGCCACCGCCCAGTTCGGCCCGCTCGTGGCGCTGGTCCCGGTCGCGCTGGTGGTGACCGCGGTCAGGAGCCCCCGCTACGCGCTGTTCTCGGGCACGGCGGCGCTGGTCACCGTCACCTTCGCCGGGTCGTACGTCAACGCGGACATCACCCGCTACTACCTCGGGCCGGTGTTCTTCACGTGGACCTGGCTGGCGGTGTTCGCGGGCGCCGTCGCGGACGCGGTGGCGGGCCTGGCCGGCGACGGCCTCGCCGCCGGCCCGGAGCCGGTGGCCATGCGTTCGCGGCGCCTGCGGGCCGGACTCCCGGCGGCGATCGCGGCGGTCCTCGGCGTCGCGCTGCTGGTGCCCACGGCCGCGGATCTCGACGCCCGATGGCGCGCCGCGGACCAGTCCGGCGACACGGCGGCGGCGCAGTGGCTCGACGAGGCGTTCGGCGCGATGGACGCGAACGCCGTCGTGATCTCGTGGTGGAGCTACTCCACCCCGATGTGGTACGGCGAGGATGTCGAGGGCCGCCGGACGGACATCACGATCATCGACGACAGCAACGCCGTCTGGGATCATCTGGGCTCGCCGGCCCAGATCATCGACCGGTATCTCGGATCTCGGCCCGTCTATGTCATCCGACAGTTAGATTCGGACATCGAGACTCTCGCCCAGCAGTACGCGATCCGGCCCGTGGGTCGCCCCAGCAACCTCTACCTCGTGACGGGCCGCATAGGGACCACACCATGACCACGGCCGACACCGCGACCGCCGCGCCTGCCCGCGTTCCCCGCCTCTCGTACTTCTTCCCGGCCCACAACGAGGAGGCGAACATCGAGGCGCTGGTCGCCGAGGCGCTCGAGGCGCTGCCCGCGCTCGCCGAGACGTTCGAGATCATCGCCGTGGACGACGGCTCCGGGGATCGGACGGGGGCCATCGCGGACCGTCTGGCGGCCGAGCATCCGGACATCGTCCGGGTCGTCCACCACCACCCGAACCGCGGGTACGGCGGCGCGCTGCGCTCCGGCTTCGAGACAGCCCGCTACGAGCTCCTGGCCTTCACCGACGGCGACCGCCAGTTCCGGGTCGCCGACATCGGCCGGCTTACCGCCCGCATGGCCGGCCCGGACCGCCCGGACGTGGTCGTCGGCTACCGCATCAAGCGCGCCGACCCGTTCGCGCGGATCGCCTACGCGCGCACCTACAAGCTGGCGAACCGGCTGCTGTTCGGCCTGAGGGTCACCGACGTGGACTGCGCCTGCAAGCTGTTCCGCCGCGACGCCCTCGAGGGCGTGCGCGTCGAATCGGGCGGGGCGTTCTTCTCCGCCGAGCTGCTCACCAAGATCCGAGCGGCCGGGCGGTCCATCGCGGAGGTCGGCGTGCCGCACTACCCGCGAACGGCGGGCTCCCCGACCGGCGCCAAGCCGTCGGTCATCTGGCGTGCGGTCAAGGACTTCTGGATGCTCCGGCTCCGCCTGTGGGCCAACCGCGAGGTGGCGATGCGACGGGGGCGGCCGATCCTCGGGCGGTAGCCCGCGGCGGGCGGCAAGGGCCGGCTAGGACCCGCCGCCCTTGTCCTCGAGATCGAGGCCGTTCACGAATTCCCGGAAGATTGCCAGCGACGCGGCGTCCACCGCGTCGCCGACGCTCTCGCGCGAGGCGGGCTTGCGCCCCGGCTGGGCGGTGCCGTGCCCGGGCTCCGTCTCGTCGTCGTCCGCCGCCTCGTCGTCGGCCTGGTCCAGGTCCATCGCCTTGGCGGCCCGGTCCAGCACCACCGCGGCCGCGTAGATCGGTGCGTCCAGTCGGACCGCGAGGGCAATCGCGTCGGACGGCCGGGCGTCCACCTCGACCTGCGCATCCGGCGTGGCGAGGACCAGTCGCGCATGGAACGTCTCGTCCGCGAGCGACACGATCACCACTCGCTCGAGGCGGGCGCCGAGCGTTCCGATGACAGCCCCCAGCAGGTCGTGCGTGAGCGGGCGCTCCGGCGCCACCCCCTGGAGGCGCATCGCGATGGCGCTCGCCTCCCACGGCCCGATCCAGATCGGCAGGATGCGGCCCAGCGCGACCTCCTTGAGCAGCAGGACGTGGCGCCCCGTCGTCATCTGCACCCGCACGCTCTCGACTGCCATCTGGAGCTCGTCGTCGCGGTACTCGCCCATGGCGCGATTATCCCACCGATCGCCCGGGGCGCCGCGGCCAGCCCTAGACCCGCTCGCGGCCAGGGCGCGTCAGCGGCCGGCGCGAGGGTGCACTCCCCGCCGACCCGGTGCCGTCAGGACGGTTTCGGGGTCGCCGTCGCGCCCGGCCGCGCCGTCGCCCTGGGCTTGGCGCTGGCCTTCGGCTTGGCGCTGGCCTTCGGGCTCCTCGTCGGCTTGGCAGCGGGGGAGGCGCTCGGGGACGGCGAGGCGTTCGGGGACGGCGAGGCGTCCACCAGGGTCGAGGTGTAGAGGGCCGTGCTGGACACCCACCACATCGTGCTCGGGGCGCCGGTCCCGAACGACGGGAGGACCTCGATGCCCTGGAGGTCCGACCACGTCACGCCGCCGGCCACGGCAACGTACTGCGCCACGTAGTTGCCGCCACTCTTGGCGAAGGCGACCACCCGGTGGTTCTGCGCGTCCCACGCGTAGAGCGTGCCCGTCCCCTTGGTGTACGTGCCGTCGGGGAGGTTGGGGGAGACGACCGCGGTGTAGCTTGCCGTGGGCCGAATGTCGGTGTCGGGGAGCGTCGCCGGCTTCCAGCCGCCGCTCGGGATGAGCCGCTCGAGGGCCCCGCCGTCGGTGGCGTAGATGTCGCCGTCGATCAGCAGCGAGGTGATCTGGCTGACGTCGCGCGAGGCCGGCAGGCGGGGGACGGCCGCCGTCGTGTAGCCGGAGCCGTCGCTGTTGGGCGAGAGGACCATGATGTTCTGCTGGGACGGGTCCACCACGTACAGCTTGTAGAACGCCTGGCTGAAGTTCGAGACGAATGTCCCGAGCACCGTGACGCCGCTGCCCCACGTGGTGGAGCCGGGGACGTTGACCCGCACGAGGGTGCCCTTGCCCGCGGTGCCGATGGGCCGCCAGCGCCAGAGCTGGTTCTTGGTGTCGAGAATCAGGATGTCCGGCCCGCCGACCGTGATCAGCTTCGGGTCGCCCACCTTGCCCGTGTCGGCCTGCTGGCCGGACGTGTAGACGGGCAACGCCTTGTCCGCGGCGAGGTCGATGCGCCACACGGTCTTGGTGCCCGTGTCCAGGACGTAGGGGGCTCCGTCGCTGCCCTCCACCACCGTGGTCAGGTGCACGGCGCCCGCGGACGCCGGGAACGCGAACGCCACGGTGGACGCCACGTGGACCACGCCGTACAGCCGGTCGAGACCGGCGTTGACCTCCGCGCGCAGCGGTGCCGTGGCGGCCGCCGGGTAGCCGCTCTGCTCCGCGATGGTCAACTGCTCGTTGGCGGTCCGGAGCAGCTGGAGCGCCTGCTGCGGATCCACCACGATGAGGTCCTGGCCGGAGTTGGTCAGCTGGCCGAGGGCGGCCTGGGCCGCATCGAACGCCTGCTGGGCCGCGGTCGCCGACGGGATGACCACGTTGGGGTTGGGCGCCTTGCCGCCCAGCAGGTAGACCCCGCCGCCCAGGATCGCCGCCACCGCGATGAAGGCCAGGAGGGCGACGGCGGCCCGACGCTGCGTCTCCACGCGCGCCGACGCCGCGCTGACCCGCCGGGAGACCGGGCCGCGCCGCGGCAGGGCGTCCTGGATCGCCCAGACCAGCCGCTGGAGCCCGTTGCCCGCCGCGTCCCGGGCGCGAGCCGCGCCGTCGCCGACCGCGGAGGCGCCCGCGGCCATGGAGTCAGCGAGCGGGATCGGGCCCCGGTCGGGCGTGCCGGCGAGCGGCTCGGCCGGCCGCACCGGGACGAGCGTCCGCTGCTTGAACGTCGCCCCCACCTCGGTCGCCTCGAAGGCGATGGCCCCGTCGCTGCCGTGACCGTCCGAGTCGGCGAACCGCGCGTGCACGTGCTCGACGGCGGACTGCGGGTGGAGCGTCACCAGCGCGTCCTTGAGCGTGTCCATGCCGACCCGTGCCATGACGTTGGCGGAGATCAGGCACAGCGAGTCGCCCACGGTGAGCTCGCCGCGCCAGACCTCGGGCACCAGGTCGTTCGAGGGCAGGCCCCGTTCCGCGTTGGGGTCCGGCAGGGTTGACAGCCGAGCCTGGCGGACGAGGTAGGCCTCCGCGGGCCCCACGGTGGCCACGTACATCTCGCGCCCGCGGACGACGGCGACCGCCACGCCGATCGGCCCCGACCCGTCGGCGCTCGCGCCTAGCCCCAGCTTCTCGCGCTGGTGGGCGAGCTTCTTGTTGGCCGAGCCGATGACCTTGACCAGGCACTGCCGAATCCCGGCCGACTCGTCGTAGTAGTACTCGTCACGGAGCGATTCGGCGACCATTCGCGTCGCCTCGCGCGCCTTGGCCCCCGGCACCCGGGAGGCGACCAGCAGGTACAGGTTGCCCTTGGTCCGGGCCACCGAGCCCACCGTCGGCTCCACAACCACGACCGTGTCCGGCGAGTCCGGCAGCCGGTCCTCGCCGGTGACGGCGCCGAGCTTCAACTGGAGACGGACAGCCAAGGCAGGCCTCGTTGGATTCGCGACGACTGGTGCAGCGACGCATGTCGGGGCGGTCAGGTGACGCGGCGCGCCACCACCCCGCGAGGTGGTCCCGGATTATACCCGCGGTCGGCCGGGCTCCCGGGACCCCCGCCCGCCGCTCGACGGAGAGGTCAGCCGGAGCAGCCGGGCCGGACGAACGCCCGGAGCGGCCGAGAGGGCGGCGAGCAGCTCCGTGGCCCGCATCCGGAGCTCGGCCGCCACGATGGGCTCGTCCGCCTCGACCACCGCGGTGTCGCGCTCGAAGGCCACGAGGCGGCAGGCGCCGACGGCGGGGGGCACCCGCTCGGCGATCAGCGCATCCCAGGCGGCCATGGCCCGGGCGAGGCGCAGGTGCTCCTCCAGCCCCAGGCGCCGGGCAGCCTCGGGCAGCAGGTCCGCGAGACGGTCCGGGCGCCGACGCCGGGTCGGGGACTCGGGGTCGTCGCCGCTCATGCGGCGCCCCCTGCCACGGGGCGGGTCACGCGCCGCGCCCCAGCACGGCCGTGCCGTCCCCCGCCGGGCGAACCTCCCACGCGGTTCCGATCGAGCGCAGGGCCGGGTCGATGTCCTCGAGCGTGGTCGTCGTGACGAAGGCCTGGGGCAGGGCGGCGATCCGCCTGACCAGGTGGGCGCGCCGATCCGGGTCGAGCTCGCTGAACACGTCGTCGAGGAGCAGCAGGGGGGGTCGGGTGTCGACGGCCGTCAGCATGTCCAGTTCCGCCAGCTTGAACGCGAGGATCGCGGTGCGCTGCTGGCCTCGGGAGGCGAAGGTCGCCAGCGGCCGGCCGGCCATCTCGAACACCACGTCGTCGCGGTGCGGGCCGACCAGCGTGGTTCCGTTCCAGACCTCCTTGTCCGCGGTCTCGGCCAGGCGGCGGGCCAAGGCGCCGCGGACCGATTCGCCGTCCGCCTGCGGGGCGTTCGTGCTGTAGGTGAGGTCCAGCCGACCCGCGGCCGCCTCGTCCGGGGCGATCTCCGCGTGGGCTGCCGCCAGCGGCCCGGCCAGCGCGGTGAGCAGGCGCTGGCGCTCCTCGCGGACCGCCGAGCCGGACTCCAGGAGCTGCGCATCCCAGAACCGTAGCTCGGCTCGGGTCGCCTGCTCCTCGCGGATGAGCCGCAGGAGGCCGTTCCGCTGCTGGAGCGCCCGCCCGTATGCGGTCAGGTCCCGGGCGTATCCGGGCGAGCGCTGGCCCGCGAGCGCGTCGAGCGCCTCCCGGCGGAGCGATGGCGAACCCGAGATCAGCAGCATGTCCTCGGGCGCGAACATGACGGTGCGGAGCGCCCCGGCGAGGGCCGCTGCGCGGCGTGGCACGCCGTTGACGCGGATCCGCTTCCGGACGCCGCCCGAGGCGGTTCGGACCAGCGCCACCTCGATCGCGCCGCACAGCTCGGGGGGGTCGTCCGAGCGCCCCACGGTGGCCTCGACCCGCGCCAGCCCCCGGCCCCACCGAACGAGCTCGCCCTCGGCTCCGGTCCGGTGCGAGCGCCCCCAGGCAAGCAGGACGATCGCCTCCAGCAGGCTGGTCTTGCCGACCGCGTTCGGCCCGTACACCAACTGCGGCCCGCGGTCGAAAGCCGCGTCGAGCGTCGCGTAGCCGCGGAGGTCGCGGATCGAGAGGCGGCGCAGGATCGGCGCGTCGAGGGGTGCCCGGGCGGCGCCCGCCGCGTCCGTCAGGAGGTCGTCCGGACGGGCATCACGACGTGGACGTACGCCGCGTCGCCCAGGGGCCGGAACACGCCCGGCGAGAGGGGCCCGTTGAGCTCGAGCGCGAAGCGGTCCGCCGTCACGTTGGTGAGCACGTCGTTGAGGTAGCGCGCGTTGAACGCGATCGTGGTGGGGTCGCCCTCGACCGTCGCCTCCACCTCGCCGGTGTAGTCGCCCACCTCGGCGGCTGCGGTGACCGTGATGCCGGCGCCCTCGCCCCCGATCTGGAGTTTGACGATGTTCGCCGACGAGCTGGCGATCAGCGCCGCCGGGCGCACGGCGCGCAGGAGCTCCTCTCGATCGAGCTCGACGGTGGTCGCGTGGGTGGCAGGCAGGACCTGCTGGTAGTTGGGGAACTGGCCGTCGATCAGGCGCGACACGATGTCGATGCCCCCGAGGTGGAACAGCACCTGGTTGCGCGCTTGGGCCAGCACCAGCTCCACGGGGTCGTCGGTGTCGGCCAGGACGCGCTCGAGCTCGTGGAGCGAGCGTGCCGGGATCACAACCGACACCGCCTCGACGGGATCCAGGATGTCGATCGACCGGACCGCGATCCGGTAGTTGTCCGCGGCCGCCAGGGTGAGGCGATCGCCCTCGAACTTGGCCAGGACGCCGGTGAGGATCGGCCGAGCCTCGTCGCTCGCAGCGGCGAAGGTGGTCTCCGACAGGGCCCTGCGGAGCTGCTTCTGGCTGATGCGCGTGGTCGGGCGCTCGCCAGCGGTCTGGATGGTGGGGAACTCCTCCGCGTCGATGCCCTTGACGTGCGTCGCGAAGCGGCCGGCGCGAATGTGGAGCGTGTCCGTGCCGACGAGCTCGAGGTCAACGCGTTCGCTCGAGGGCAGGGCACTGACGAGATCGGTCAGCAGCCGGGCGGGGATCGTGGTGGCGCCCTCGGAGTCGATCCGGCCGGGTATCCAGCAGGTGATGCCGATCTCGAGGTTGGTGGCCGTGAGCTTGAGCCCGGCGTCCTCGGTCCGGAGCAGGACGTTGGCGAGCACCGGGAGCGTGCTCCGGGACGAGACCGCCCGCGACACGACCGACATGCCGCGCGCCAGGTTCTCCTGCATGACCGAGAGTTTCACGTCGGGTTGTCTCCGTTGCGTGGTGCCGGCGGCCGTGTCGTCCGGTGGCGCGCGGCGCTCTGGGCTGGGTGGGGAGCGGGTCGCGCGCGGTGTGGGTCCTCTGGTGGAAGTGTGCCCTATCTTCTCATTCCGTCATCACCGTCATCATGCCGTGGACGCTGGGGATAACGCCCCGTGGCCCCGCACGATCGGGATGTTGGCGGCCGTCGCCTGAATGGTGGACATCCGCCGCCGACCCGGGGACGCGCCGGCGGCGGCACCGTGGACGAGTCGGCGGTCTCGCCCGGAGACGGTCGATGACGTCCCGGACCAGCCCGACTTGTCCGCACACGCGACCCGGCGGTTCGGGCCCCACGCCCACCGTCGGCAGCGGTTGTCCACGCGATGTGCACACCGCTGGCACCCCCCGAGCCCGTCCGTTCCCCGAGAACCCTCGCCAATGCCCCAAGCGAATGCTAGAGCCCTCGTGGACCGACCCGACCCTCAACCATGCCCTGGGTGAATGTCCGAGGCCTCAAGGTTGCGGAACTCACTCGCCGGCGCTCAACGCTGCGCCCTACCAATCCGCGCAGGCATATTTGAGGCTCGGCGCCATCGCCAGCGCCACGGCCGTGGCGCCGATCCGAGGTTCGGGGCCCGGGTCCGGCGCGCGAGGGTGGGGCACGGCCGGCATCCGCGACGACGACACCGGCAGCGCCCGCGCCCCCGGACCGCAGACGGGCGTCAGTCGGAGTAGATCAGCTCCCGGACGGCGGCCACCTCGCGGCGCAGCTCGTCGTTGACCAGGATCTCGCGGTTGATCTTGTCGCAGGCGTGGAGCACGGTGCTGTGATCCCGGCCGCCCAGTTCGGCGCCGATCCGGAGCAGCGAGACGTCCGTCTCCTCGCGCATCAGGAACATCGCGATCTGCCGCGGCATGACGATGCTCTTCTCGCGCTTCTGCCCGCGCAGCATGTCCATGCCCACGCCGTAGTAGTCCGAGACCGCCTTGGCGATGCGCTCCGGCGTGACCTGCCGCTTCTTGGGGTTGTAGAGCACGTTGGAGAGAACCGCCTGGGCCAGGTCGATCGAGATGGGCATGGCGCCCATCGACGCGTAGGCCACGATCCGGTTGAGGGCGCCCTCGAGCTCGCGGACGTTGGACACGACCTTGCGGGCGACGAACTCCACGGCGTCCGAGCCGATCGGCGTCCCCTGCTCCTCCGCCTTGGCGCGCAGGATGGCGATTCGCGTCTCGAGATCCGGCACGGTCAGGTCCGCGATCAGCCCCCACTCGAAGCGGCTTCGGAGCCGCTCCTCGAGCGTGAGGATGGCCTTGGGCGGCCGGTCCGAGGACAGCACGATCTGCTTGCCGTCCTCGTGGATCGCGTTGAACGTGTGGAAGAACTCCTCCTGCGTGCGCTCCTTGTCCGCGATGAACTGGATGTCGTCGATGAGGAGGAGGTCGATCCGGCGGTAGCGGGCGCGGAACTCGTCGATCTTGCCCTGCTGGATCGAGGTGATGAACTCGTTGGTGAACTTCTCGCTGGTGGCGTAGACGACGCGCTTGCGCGGGAACTTGGTCGCGACGGCATTGCCGATGGCGTGCATCAGGTGCGTCTTGCCCAGGCCCACGCCCCCGTACAGGAACAGGGGGTTGTAGGCGTGGCCCGGCCGCTCGGCCACCGAGAGCGCCGCGGCGTGGGCGAGCCGGTTGGCCGAGCCCACGATGAAGTTGGCGAAGGCGTAGCGCGGGTTGAGGTTGAAGGCGCCGGCGGCCGCGCCCTCGGGCGCGCCCACACGCGTGGGCTCGAGGCGGACCGGCTGGGAGGCGACTGCGGCGGCCTGCTCGGCGAGGGCGTCGCCGGCGGCCACCACGAACTCCACCTGGACGCTGTAGCCCACCACGCGGGCGAGGGTCTGGGAGATCAGGGAGCGATAGCGACCCTCGAGCCAATCCTTGGCGAACGCGTTGGGGACGGCGATCCGGAACCGCTGCTCGTCCACCTCGACCAGCTGGGTCTCGCGGAGCCAGGTCTCGAAGTTGGCAGGCGACAACGACACCTGGAGCTCTCCGAGGGCCGCGCGCCAGACCTGCTTCGCGTCCATCCTGCGATCGTTGCCCCTAGTTGCCGAAGGTCGATAGGTAGGGCCTGATGCGGTGCCCGGATAGGGGGTCACGTCGAGGGCGACCCCCCGGCGCCGACGCTCCCAGACAGCCGGTGTCGAGTTGGGCCGAGACCCCGAAGCGGCTCTCGAAGAGCTCCCCGGAGGCCTCCCGGCGGCCTGAGGCTGGGGAACAATACACCGCCCCCGGAGGCCCTGCAAGGCGATTCGGACATACCCCCGGGGAGTATCGAGCACAGGCCCGACGGGCGAACGCCAGACGTCCTGCACGGTGGTTCCAGACGGCCCTGTCGGCCGTCCCGGGGGCATCTCGGGGTGCTTGCGGGCGTTTGACACCCCTCCGCGTGGGGCCCTATCATCCGCCAGACGAACACGCGCCGCCGCGCTTTCGGGCGCTCGGCGCGTTTGCGTGCCTCTAGGGGTCGGAGCATCCGGGTCCCAAGGCTGATGGAGAGGATCACGGACAGTCCCGATGGGCAAGCCGACGTTTCACCCCAAGAAGCGCCATCGCGCGAAGGAACATGGGTTCCGCGCCCGCATGAAGACGGCGGGCGGCCGACGCGTTCTCGCGCTGCGCCGGGCGAAGGGCCGGAAGGTGCTCAGCGCCTGACCGCTGACGGGCGCAGTCACAACCCGCTGCGGCTCGTTATGCTCTCCCGACCGGGCGATTTCGCCAGGCTGGCGGAGCGGGGCGTCGCCAAGACGCATCCCCTGCTCGTCGGACGGTTCGCGCGGACGGACCTTGACCAGACCAGGTTCGGTCTCGCCACCGGCAAGCGGCTCGGAGGAGCCGTCGTCCGGAACCGAGTCCGACGCCGAATCCGCGAGGAGCTCAGGGCGATGGCGCCCTCGTTCCAGCCCGGCTGGGACGTCCTCATCATCGCCAGGCCGGCGCTCGTCCAAGCCGACCAGGACGCACTGGTCGGGGCGCTGCAGCGGGTCCTCCGTTCCGGAGGGGTCCTCGGAGGTCGGTCTGATACGTGAGCGGAGTTGGGGTCTGGCTCGGAACGCGGCTGATCCGCCTCTATCGGATCGTGTTCGCCTGGCTGCCTTCGAGCTGCCGGTTCGAGCCCACCTGCTCGCGCTACACGGAGCAGGCGATCGCCAAGTACGGGCTGCTGCGGGGCAGCTGGATGGGCGCCAAGCGCATCGGGCGCTGCCACCCATGGAACCCGGGCGGCTATGACCCCGTCCCCTAGCGGATACGAGACCGACCGCGTGACTCGCCTCCAGCACCTCCTCGTCCGGCTCGCGCCGATCCTGCTCCTTGGCGCCGTCCTCGTGCTCGTGGCGGCCTGCGCCCCGGCCACGGGCGGGGCCGGGGCCTCCGGGTCCCCGGGCGCCACCCCCGCGCACTCCCAGGCTCCTCTGGAGCCCGCGGTGCTGGGAGCGTCCCCGTTCGACTTGCTGGCCTGGCTGTTCACGCCCATCTTCCAGACCCTGTTCATCGCGCTCGTCGTGCTGGACAAGCTGCTCGGGAACATGCTCCTGGCGATCCTTGCCCTGACTGTGATCATCCGCGTCATCACGATGCCGATCACGCGCAAGCAGCTGGTGGCCTCGCGCCAGACGCAGCTGCTGCAGCCCGAGATCAAGGAGATCCAGCGCAAGTACAAGGGCGACCGCGCCAAGCAG
>JAKAMV010000638.1 GCA_021812735.1 Chloroflexota bacterium
GGAGGTCCGTTGCCAGAGACCGCACGCAGCAGCGGAATGGCTCGGTCAAATCGAAAGTCGCGTGACTGGCGGCGAGGACCCCTTCCTGACCGTCCGGACGCCCGACCCGACCCTTACTTCGACGGTACTACACGACCTCGTCGATGGGCTGCGCAAGCGTCGGTAGGCGACCGATGTCATCGCCTTCTGCCACACTCGCAGTTCACGGTCCCACGCTAGGCGGTCCCGTCTTCGGAGCCTCTTCGCGATCCCGGCAACGAAGCACGAGCCTTCCGGATCCCAGCATCCTCCTGCGCCGCGTACCCGGCTTCGCTCGGCCTCGGACGCGCCTCACCGGCGGGGGGCTGCAGCCACGACGTTCGAGGCGACGTGGCAGGCGAGCTCTACGAGGGCCGTGTCGCGCGGCTCTGGCGCGGTCCGGCGCGCCGGACATGCCCGCGCTGGTCCGGTTGGTCGAGACGGACCGTTTCTCTATGAGTAGTACTGGGATGCCGTGCCGGCCTGCGCCCTGTTCCGCGAGTCGCGAGCGGGTCCGTGGGGCCCTTGACTGACGGTATTGTCTGAACTATTTTCACATGACAATGGTTGAGGCAAGACTCTCCGATTGGATGCCCGCGTCCGAGGCCGCCGCCGCGCTCGGGCTGACGCGGCAGCGCGTCCTCCAGCTCGTGCGCGACGGCGCGCTCCGCTCGAGGGCCCTCGGCCACCAGACGCTGGTCCGGCGCGAGGACGTGGAGGCACGCCTGGAACTGCGCCCCGCCAGCGGCCGCCGCTACTCGCCCCGTCGAGCCTGGGCGCTCATCCTGCTCTGGGACGGCACCGCACCGCCGGGCCTCGACGCCCCGACGCTCTCGCGGCTGCGCGCCGTCGCCCGCGGGGGCCTGTGGGACGTCCGCGCCCGGCTGGGGTCACGCGCCCGGCGCCGCGACCTCCGCGCCCACAGCTCCGACCTCGCCCGGCTCGCGGCCGAGGGCGCCGTCGTCCGGACCGGGCCGCGCTTCGCGGCCGAGGCCGGGCTCGGCCTGGTGGCCCCGGACGCGCAGGTCGAGCTCTACGTGGACGCGTCGACGGCTCGGCGGCTCGAGCGGCGGTATGCGCTGCGCCCCACGGACGAGCCGAACGTCGTGCTACGGGTCGTGCCCGACGAGGTCCGCGCCTGGCTCTCTGGCCCCGTCGCGCCCCGGGCCGCCGTCGCGCTGGACCTCGCCGACGACCGCGACCCGAGGAGCCAGCAGGTCGCGCGCGAGGCGCTGACCGCGCGATGACGGTCGTCATCCTGCCCGCGAGCGACGCGGAGGCACGGGTCTGGGGGACCGCGCTGGAGGTTTCGAGGCTGTTCGCAGGGGTCCCGTGGGTCCTCGTCGGCGCGCAGATGGTCATCCTCCTCGAGCGCGAGGCGGGGTGGCCGTCCGGCCGCACCACCGGGGACGTCGACGTCGTGGTCGACGTGCGCGTGCTCGCCGACGGCACGCGGATCGCCGCGGAGCGCCTCGTGGCCGCCGGGTTCGAGATGGCGGAGGCGCGGCACCCCTACCGGTTCCGGCGCGACGACGCGCAGGTCGACCTCCTCGCCCCCGACCACGTCGGCTCCCGCGCCGACCTGACGACCGTCCCGCCGTCGACGACAACGGAGATACCGGGGGGCAGCCGCGCGCTCGCCTCAGCGCGCCCGCTCGCCGTCGAGGTCGTCGGCGTCGGCATCGGCGTCCTCCCGGTCCCGTCCCTCGCCGCCGCGATCGTGCTCAAGGTCCGGGCCTGGCAGTCGCGCCAGGCGGACCGCGACGTCGAGGACCTAGTCCGGCTCCTCGGCCTCGTCCCGGACGTGGAGACGGTGCGGCGCGAGTTCAAGCCAGCGGAGCGGCGGGCCCTCGCCGGGATCCGGCCGCTCGCGAACCCGAAGCACCGCGCCTGGCGGGTCGCCCGGGAGCCGGGGGAGGCACGAGCGGCGCTCGACCGGCTGTCGCACTGACGATGGCTGGCCCGGGCGGCGCGCCCGGGCCAGCACGCCATGGCTACTAGGGGGCTGTAGCCGAATTCCCGCGGTGAAGGTGCCAACCGGCCCCAAGATCATCCGGCCGGCGCGCGCACGTCCGCAGCGCATCAGTCTGGCGGGGGCACTACCCCACCTCGACACCGATGACCTTCCAGCTCTGGTGCAGGCCATACCGGTCTGGCGGCACGGAGAAGACCTGTCGGATGAGGACCACATACGCGCCGCGAGCCAGAGGGCCCAGATCCATGACCGCCACGGCGCCATTGACGCTGACCGGGGTCACCGCGGCCCCAAGATCGGTCCAGCTCCTCTGATCGGGACTGGGTATCAGGACGGCGACCTGGCTGAAGAGCGCCGGGCTCAGATCATCGACGACGATCACGTCCACCGGTGCGCCAGCCCCGTTCACGTGTGCGATGGCGGCCAGCTGCGGCCACATCTCGCTGGGTCCCGGGATCTCCGTCTCCGGGCTCGCGCCCTCGATATGCGTGATCTCGTGCGCGGGGACTCCCTGGCAGGCGAGGCCATAGGCCGTCGTGCACACCACAGGAGCCAGCCCGGCTGAGGTCACGCGGGTCGCGTAGTACGCCTGCATCAACTCTGGCGCCACGGACGCACTGGTGATCCAGGAACTAGGATGCGGGCTCGACGACGTGGCGCCAACCGCACTGGTCGCGGTTGCCTTGGGAGCGACGGGAGTCACCTGCGCGAGCCCCAAGCCGATCACGACGCCGAGCGCGATCCCGATGAGCAGGGCGGGCACGAGCGGCGAACGAGGGTCGACGGAGTGCAGGCGCACCGACGGTCCGTTGGTCACCGGCCCATCATGCGCCCCGGACGGGCGTGCTCAGACCAAGGATTCGGTCAGTAGCTCCTTGTCAGCGCGGCCGCCGCGGAGACGTGTCAGCGAGTGGTGAGCCGGTCTGTGAGGTCGGCGATGGAGACTGGTAGCCCGATGGTGGGTAGCCCATTGTCGCGCCTGTCGCCTCGAATGCCGAGCGCACGATTCTCTCGCGGTCGGAGTCGCTCAGCAACCCGAGCCATGGCGAGTTCTGGCGAAGCTCGCGCGCCTCGGGGTGGGTTGAGGTCATCACGCGCATCACGGCCTCGGGACCCCGGGCGATGACGTCGAGCCACCGTCGCAGCCAGACCCCGCCGTCGGCGCCGGCCGCCAGCTGGCGCTCGACGCTGGCCCGGCCCTTCGCAAGCGACGCCGACGGGTCGGCCGCGATCTTGCCGGCAGCTGCCCGGTGGAGCCAGAGTGAGCGCACCTGGTCCTTGGTCATCGGCCCGCCGCGCGAGCCGGAGGGCCTGTCCCGCAGGGCGACCACGGCGTCGAACCGGATCCGGCGGTGGGTACCGGCCATCGTGTACGGCAGTTCGCCCCGCTCGCAAAGGTCGATCACGTGCTGACGCGTCACGCCGAGGATCCTCGCCGCATCGCCTGTGGTGACCAGGTCTTGCGTTGTCATGCCGCATCTCTATCGTCAAGAAACACAACAGTTAGCATCGTCGTCCCCGCGATCATGAAGTCAAGAGACAAACAGTTAGGTGCAGCCCCGGGTGGGCGGACGCCTCCAGGTTCCTGGGGCCCCGCGAAGAGGAACCAAGGTCTACGGCGGCAAGCCGCCTGCCTTGGAAGGGCCCGGAGCTGGGCTATGGGCGCATGGCGTGGTAGTAGAAGGCGTGATGGTCACGAGGTCTCCGTGTTTGGGCCTGTGCAGTTGTCCGGCCGATCTGGTCGGACTCCATCACGCGTTTTCCTCCGTCGTTGCCAGGTCGTCCGCCCCGCGTCAACAGCAACGATGAAGCGTTTGCGAGAGGACGTCGACCTAGCCAGGCCTTTTGTCCGCCTTTATTGACGTTACGAAACGCAATATGTGGGCATCAAGACGTCCAGCACCACAACCTGTCGTACCTCACGATCACGACAAAGGGCGAGAAAAGGCATTGACAAGGGCGGTGGAGCAGTTACCCTGCAGGATGAGCGTCGTACCCAGCCGGACGAGGAGACGAGCCGCATGGCGAGCCACAAGCCGGGCGCGAAGGCGCCGGCCTCAGGCATATACAAGTCAGCGCCCGGGGGGAAGGAGATCGTGCTCAAGCAAGGGGACAGGTTCCCGCCGACCAAGGCCGGGGGGCACTGGACCGAGTCGAGGGTGATCGGCAAGAAGCCGAAGAAGTGAGGTCAGGGTCGGTGGCGACGAGCAAGAAGGCCGCCAAGGCGGCGTCCAAGGTCCTCCGCGACGGGCGGTTCAGCAAGACCTCGAAGAGCGCAGCGGGCTCTGCCCTCTCGCAGAAGAAGAAGAAGAAGTAGGAGGCAGGTGATGACTCTCCGCAAGGCTATGGCGCTGCTGATGCTGCTGATGGCGGCCTCGGCCTGGATCACGTATCTGGAGCGGCCGACACGAGGGAACCTGCGCCGGGCCGTCCGAGACACGTTTCCGCTTCTGTAAGCCCGTTGACGGGGAGAACGCGGATGAAGGACGCCAATGAACGGCGACAGGCGCGCTTCCGCCCCGACGACGACGAGGTACTCGCGAGGCTTGTCGCCTCGCCCGCCGTGGCGGGAACGATGGTGTTCCCACGCTCGGACGGCATGTACGCCGGCGTCACGCCGGACTTTGTCGGGATCTTGAGGGAGGCCGGTGTTGCCGTTGCATACTCAACGGATCCCGCCTCGGCAAGGGGCTGGCAGCACAAGAGCGGCATTGAGCAGGTGCTCCCCGGGATTGTGATTGCCGTCGGTGACGCAGGGACTGTGCTGAGCACCATCGACGGCGTGGCCTATGTGGTCAGAGTCCTACTTGATCGTGCGCGGCCCGGCGCCCGCCTATCACTCGACGTGGGCCGATGGGAATCGCCGGACGGCACGTCCATTGAGTGGGTTGAACTTGAGGCGACTGGTGACGCTCAATCCAACGAGCGAATGGTCCGCGAGACCCTGAGGCGCTTCTTTGAGAGATGACACGGGCACACAGAGGCTTCGCAGAGGCCTGGCGTTGCTCAGCGAGGCGCAATCCGTGGTCGCGTCACGCTCCTTGGCGGCCGAAACCACGGCGAGGGAGGCCCTCGGGGTACTGCGTTCGGCCGTCGACTGGCTCGAAGATGCTCCCGAGATGGAAGCCGCGCATCAGCAACTCCATGTGGCCGGGAGGTGGGTTCGAGAGACCTTCGGCTGTGAACTCCCCTGGAGTGAGGAGCACAACGCCTACACAGAGGTATGCCCGGTCGCCCTGGCTCACACGAGAGTCGGGTTCAGTCCTGAGTTCGCCGAGGTCGAGAGCACGTGCACGATCTGCGGCGAGAGCCCGTTCCTATGCAGCCACATCACGGGGAGGACCTACCACGCCCCGCGCATCCCGATTGGGAAGCTCTGCAACGTGTGCCTCAAGGACGACTGTGCGCTCCATGAGACAGGCGTCGTCTACGAGGTGGATTGTGTTCACGTCGTCACACACGTCGTCGTCGAGGGGGTGTCGATTGTCGATCGGCCCGCCAACCCTGATGCGCGAATCCACATGATGACCCTGAGCATGAAGGAGCTTTCTGCCTCACTTGGCGTTGAGTTGGCGCCGCGCACGCCGATCAGTTGCGACAAGTGCCTTTCGCCGTGTACTGGTTTCAGGGATCCCTACCGCCAGGAATGAGGACGTGGCGCGACTCCTGCTTTGGGCGTCCACGACCAGGGTAGTGCGACCAAGTGGACGCTTATCCCAGAGCGAAGCGGCGTGGAGTCATTCGCTCAGATCTTCCCCCGGCAACAACCCGGGAGCGGATCGGCCCACGACGCAACGGCGAGCCCGCCCAACACCTCAGCGCCTGCCCGTTCGTCGCGCGGTCATCGTTGTGATGGAGGCTCAACCGGCGAAGCCTCGGGCTGTGTGCCCTCGGGAACCAGCCGGATCACGTCGATGCTGAGGTCGCCATGGGAGGAGCAAGCCGGTTTGCCCGGTAGCACGAGCGCTAGATCTTGTCGCCCGGGCTCATCCGCCGGTACGTCGCCCGCGCGCGCTCGCCGAGCGCCGAGGCGCCGTAGCGCTGGGCCATCTGGGTGCTCGACCAGCCCGCGA
>JAKAMV010000639.1 GCA_021812735.1 Chloroflexota bacterium
AGACCGGCTGCGCGTTGGCCACGTCGGCGCCGAAGATCACGACCAGGTCGCTCTGCAGGACGTCCTTGTAGGACACCGTGGTCGCGCCCACGCCGAGCGCCTTCTTGAGGCCGGCGGTGGACGGCGAATGGCACACGCGGGCCGCGTTGTCGATGTTGTTGGTGCCCAGGAAGCGGGCCACCTTCTGGGCGACGTAGTAGACCTCGTTGGTGATCCCGCGGCTGGTCAGGTAGAACGCGATCCGATCCGGGCCGGCGCGCCGGATGCGCCCGGCGACCAGCCCCAGCGCCTCGTCCCAGGACACCCGTCGGAAGCCCGGCTCGCCTCGCCTCCGGACCATGGGGTAGGCCAGCCGCCCCATGTCCCGCAGCTCGGCGCCGCTCATGTGCCGCAGCGACGCCACGTCTGCCAGCCGCTGGTGGTCGAACGGGCGGGCCGTGTTGTACCTGAGCAGGCTCAGGCGGGTGGTGCAGAGATGGACGCTGTCCATGGTCCAGTCGTGGAACCCGCTGACGCCGAGCGCGCAGCCGTCGCAGACGCCGTTCCGCAGGATCCGGAGCGCGTAGGGGAGGGCACGCCGGTTGTCCCACAGGGTCTCGGCGATCTCCATGTAGTGGTTCGGTTTGAGCTCGCCGATGCCGTTCGGCTTCCAGCCCGCCCACAGCTCGGGGGCCACGAACCGGGGGCGCTTCGGGATGTGCACGGGCAGGTGCGGCGAGCGATGCGCTGGCGCCGGAGCGGGCTCCGGGCCCGACGATCCCAGCGAGGACGACGACGATTCGTGGACGGCCATGTCAGACCCCCAGCTCGATGCGCTCCGGATGCGCGTACACGTTGAACCCGTCGCCGCGGAGGAAGCCGACCAGCGTCATCCCCAGCCGGTCCGCGGCATCCACGGCCAGGTCGGTCGGCGCCGACACGGCACAGGTGACGGGAATGCCGGCCATCGCGGCCTTCTGCACGATCTCGAAGCTGACCCGGCCGGAGACCATCAGCACCGACCGGTGAAGCGGCAATCGGCCGGCGTCCAGCATCGCGCCGACCAGCTTGTCGAGCGCGTTGTGGCGCCCGACGTCCTCCCGCACGGCGGCCAGCCGGCCGAAGGTATCGAAGAGGCCGGCGGCGTGCAGTCCGCCGGTCGAATCGAACACCCGCTGTGCCGACCGCAGCGCGACGGGAAGCGAGAGGAGGGTGGCCCTCGCAACGGACGGTCCGACCGGGAGCCGCTCGCAGCGCGTCTCCACGGCGTCGAGCGACGCCTTCCCGCAGATGCCGCAGCTCGCGGAGGCGACGAAGTTGCGGGTGGCGGCAAGGGACGGGTCGAACCTGCGGGCCAGGCGGACCGTGACCACGTTGTCGGGACGCGCGACGGCCCCCGGGTCCCCGAGCTCGAAGCCGGTGAGGTCCCCGGGACCGAGCAGGCCCTCGGTCCAGAGGAATCCGGCCGCCAGCTCCTCGTCGTTGCCCGGCGTGCGCATGGTGACCGCGACCGGGACGGGATCCTGGCCGGGGCCGGCCGCCCGGATCTCCATCGGCTCTTCGCCGGCAAGGTCGTCGTCGCGCGCGGACACGACCGAACCGCGGACGGCAAGCGTCCGGGTCTCGACGATGTCCCGGCTCGGCGAGGAAAGCTTGGCGTACACCGCGCTGCCTCGGGATGCATGGCCTGAGCGGGCAATCGGCTCAGTTGCGCCGCCGCCCCGGTCCGGGCGGTCGGTGAATTCGACTATAGCCCTATGCGCATGAATGCGCGTGCGAGGCCCTTGCCGCACAATCGTCTCGATCACGCGAGGAGGCCGAGCGGCCTGCCCGCAGCACCTGGGGGTGACGCTCAGATGGACGCGCGTCCCGATACGACGAACGGAGTGAGCCTGGACGCCTGGCTGGCGATCCTGCGCGCCGTGCCCGAGCTCGCCGCCGTCGAGGTGACCCGCGACGAGCAGCGCGCGCTGCTGGACCTGACGCGCGTGGCGGCGCACCGCAGCGAGCGGGTCGCGGCGCCCATCACCGCGTACCTCGCGGGCCTCGTGATGGCGTCGGCCGATCCGGCGCAGCGGGCGGAGCGGATCCGCGGCCTCGCGGACGTGCTCGACTCGGACGAGCGGGGGGGCCCGGCGGGACAGGCGCCGGGTCCGAGGGCGTCGTCTCCGGGGGCGTGAACTCCACCACCAGCACCGCTTCGGGGCGGACCCGGTTGTACGCGCCCGCGAGCAGTCCGCCCAGCAGCGCGCCGAGCACCGCGACGATGAGTCCGCCGGCCAGCGACAACCCCGCCACCACCAGGTACCAGAGCCGGCCGACGCTCTCCAGCGCACCGCCCTGGTCGCCGAGCGGGAGGAGGTTGGCCCCGATCCCGTACGTCGTGGTGAGCTCGTGTTCCCAGCCGGCCAGCGCGCCCGCGAACCACGCCAGGACGGCCCCCAGGATCGCGCCGAGCACCAGGCCGTGGGCGAACCCGACCAGCGCACCGGCCCGCATCGCCCCGGCGACGGATACCCCGCCGAGCCGCCCGCGGAGAAGATGCGGCCGTTCCGCGCTCACCGGCGTTGCCCCGGCGAGGGACCGCCCGCGAGGCCGGGACGTGCCATCGCCGGGTTCCCGGCCCGGACCGCGAGGATGAGCGCGCCGGCGAGCACGAGGGCCGCGAACCCCAGCCCGAACGCGAGATACACCAGCAGCAGCGAGACGCCCGCGTAGCTGGCCGACCCGGCGGGCGGCTCCTGCTCCGCGACTGCCCGGTCATCGGGAGCCGGCTGGTCGCTGGGCCGGGTGACCGACGCGAACAGCGACGCGGCCGCCGCCGCCGCAGGCCGAGGCGAGCCGTCGGGCGCGAACAGCCCGAACTGCTCGATGGCGAGCGATGGCTGCATCGTGAAGTAGTCGTCGAGCGTCCACCAGACCATCGCCGACACATATCCCCCAGCGTGGTTCGTCGCCCGCGCGGCGAGCTGGCCGCCGGTCTCCTCCATGATGCGGACCTGCCTGGCGGGACCGTCGGGCGGGTCCGCCCAGGTGCCGAACTCCAGGATCGCGAGGGGTTGCTCGGGGAAACGCCGGTGCGCCGCCACGAGCGCGTCGCGCGTCCCGCCGGCGGGCTCGGCCCCGTAGAACACGCCGTGGTAGAAGGTGAAGCCGGCGACGTCGAGCGATGCGGAGGTGGACGACCCGGGATCGAAGGCGTAGTCCGCCTGCCCGACGAGCCGGCTGGGGTCCAGGGCGTGGAGCAGGTCGCGGAGCCGCTCCAGCGCGGAGGCCTGCACCGGGCCGCCCGTCGACTCGTTCGTCAGCCCGTAGAACATCACCGACGGGTGGTCCATATCGCGAAGGACCATCTCCCGGAGCATCTGCTGCGGGATCCCCCGTTTCATCGCGATCGTGAGCGCCAGCGAGGGGTAGTGGCTCAGCGGGAGCTCCTCCCAGGCGGCGAGCCCCAGCCGGTCGGCCAGCATCAGGATCGCGGGCTCCGCCGGCAGGTGCCCGGTCCGCAGGAGGGTGGCGCCGACCCGCTGCGCTCGTCGAAGCGCGGCCAGGGCCGATGCCGGCGTGGCGAGAGGGCGCGCCGACACCGCCCTCCCGTCGGGGCCCAGGATGAGCTCCTGGTCCTGGATCGCGACCCCCGCCAGCGTCGTGGGCGTGCCGTTCAGCAGGAGCCGCGGGGCGGTCCGGTCCACCTCGATCTGCCGCAGCCCGAACGATTCCATGAGCTCGTCGGCGGAGCCTCCCGCGGTGACCGTGACACGGGCCACGTACAGCCGTGGAGCGCCGATGCCCCAGCGGCTCGGCTCGGTGACGGGCAGGTCGCCGGCCAGCACGCGCACCGCCCCGGGTGCCAGCGTCCCGGTCACCAGGGTGCGTACCGCCACCGGCACGGCGCTCGCCGGAACCATGGCGCGCGGGTCCGGGTCGAGGATGTTGCCCGCGTCGACCACGCCCGGCAGGAAGGCGATCTCCACCTGCCCGGCAGCGGGTTCGCGCCCGCGGTTCTGCACGACGATCGACACGCTGGCGCCGCCGGTCCCAGGGATGACGTCCGCCCTCGCCGCAGCGACCGGAGCGCTTGCCTCGATCCAGGCGGGCTGGACGATGCCACCGAAGTTCCACCAGTCGGCCAGCCCCCACGGCATCACGTCCATCCGGGTGCCCCAGGCCGGGACGTCCACCCTGAGCGCGAGGACGTGGGTGGCGCCGGCACGCGCGATCCGCTCGATCGGGAACGCGAACGGTGTCGCCCCGCCCTCGTGGTAGCCCAGCCAGTGGCCGTCCAGCCACACGTCGGCGACGTAGTTGACCGCGTCGAACTTCAGGGTGATGGCCGACCCCGCCCAGGCGGCGGGGATTGCGAACGAGCGCCGGTACCACGCGCCACCGCCGGCGCGATCGGGTGGTGGGTCGAAGCTGCCGGGCACGTCCACGCTGGCCCAGGACCGGTCGTCGTAGCCGGCGAGCTGCCGGCCCTGTGCCTCCCGCTCGATGGCCGCGAGGGACGTCTCCCGGTCGGCCATGGACAGTGTCGTGTCGAGCACCAGGCGCTCGACCCGCCACGCCCCCGACAGGTCGATGCGCGGCCGCGGCTGATAGTCGAAGCTCGGGACGGGGATGCCGTCCTGCATGGCGACGGAGGAACCCGCGACGTCGACGACGGAAAGCGTGGGCGCGAGCGAACCCGTCGGAGGCGACGGGACGCAGCCCGAGACGGCCAGCGGGACAAGGATCCCGCAGGCAAGCGTCAGCGCGACCCGCGCTCGACCGAGCGCCCCGGCCCTCACTGTCTTTTGCCACCCTCCGGCGTCGCCTGCCGTCACGAACGGGTCGGCACAGCCAGCCCGAATCATGATCCTGGCGTGCGCTCCCGTCAGGGCCGACCGGCCCTCGCGACCAGCTTCTAGACTTGGCCCGTGATCCGCACCGTGACCGCCACCCGCTACGTCGCGCCGCTCCGCGAGGGCGGGTCGCTGCCCGCGATCGTCGAGGCCGACGACGACGGCCTGTACGTGGCGAAGTTCCGGGGGGCCGGGCACGGGGCGAAGGCGCTCGTCGCCGAGATCGTCGCCGGCGAGATCGGCCGCGCGCTGGGGTTGCTGGTGCCGGATATCGTCCTGGTCGACCTGGACCCGGCGCTCGCGGCCGGAGAGCCGGACCCGGAGATCCAGGAGCTGCTCCAGCGCAGCGCGGGCCGCAACGTGGGCCTGGACTTCCTGCCGGGGGCGCTCGGCTTCGACCCCGCGGCCGGCTTCGTGCCGGACCCCGGGCTGGCCGCCGACGTGGTGTGGTTCGACGCGCTCGTCACCAACGTCGACCGAACGGCCCGCAACACCAACCTGCTGGTGTGGCACCGCCGGCTCTGGCTCATCGACCACGGCTCGGCGCTGTACATCCACCACACCTGGCGGAACCCGGGCGAGCATGCCGTCCGGCCGTTCCCCCAGAGCCGGGACCACGTCCTGCTGCCCTACGCGGGTTCCATCGCGGAGGCGGACGAGCGGCTCGCGCCCCGGATCGACGCCGAGCTGCTCGCCTCGATCCTGGCCATGGTGCCCGACGAATGGCTGGCGCCCGAAGCCGGCCTGGAGGACGCCGATGCGCACCGGCGGGCCTACCTGGACTACCTGCAGCGCCGTCTGGCCGCGCCGCGTCACTTCGTGGAGGAGGCGGACGGTGCCCGCATCGCCGCGTAGCCCGTTCGCCTACACGATCCTGCGGGTGGTCCCCCACGTCGAGCGCGGGGAGTGCATCAACGCCGGCATCCTGCTCTGGTGCCGCACGCGGCGGTTCCTCGGCGCCCGCGTGTACGTCGACGAGGCGCGGCTCCGCGCGCTGGCACCCGACTGCGATCCGGTCGCCGTCCGCTCCCAGCTGGAGGCGATCGTGCGCGTCGCGCGGGGCGACCGATCGGCGGGCCCGATCGCGCGCCTGGCCCGGCCCGAGCGCTTCCACTGGCTCTCGTCCCCGAGCAGCACCATGGTGCAGCGCTCGGAGATGCACACCGGCCTGACCGACGACCCGTCGGCCACGCTCGACCACCTGTTCGCCACGCTGGTGGCCACCGACCGGGACGGCTCG
>JAKAMV010000640.1 GCA_021812735.1 Chloroflexota bacterium
CCACAGGTTGCCGAAGTAGGTGAACAGGACCGCCGCGAACCCGATCATCAGCAGCCACGCCGCGCGGGAGCCGCGCCAGCCGCGGACGACGCGCGCGTGGAGGTAGGCGCCGTAGATCAGCCAGGTCACGAGCGAGGCGGTCTCCTTGGGGTCCCAGCTCCAGTAGGTGCCCCATGCAGTGTTGGCCCAGACCGCGCCGAGGATGATGGTGAGGGTCAGGAACGGGTACCCGACGACGGTGGCGCGGTAGCCGATCTCGTCGAGGACCTGCGGCTTGGGCAGGCCCCAGCGGCCGCCCTCAGGCTGGATCAGGTAGAGGAGCGCCGCCCCGAACGCGATCGAGAAGGAGCCGTAGGCCACGATGGCGACGGCGACGTGGACGGTCAGCAGGAGGTTGTTCTGGAGCGCCGGGACGAGCGGCTCGACCGTGGACGGGATGGTGGACGCGTACGCCATCATGCCCAGCGCCACCGGCAGGGCGATGAGGGCCAGGATCCGCTGGTGGTACTTGTGCTCGAACCACATGTACGCGACGAGGACGCCGAAGGCGAATGCGAGCGAGAACTCGTACATGTTGGCGAACGGACCGTGGCCGGTGGCGATGGCCCGGAACGAGAGGCCCGCCGCGAGCGCCATCGTCGCCAGCCAGCCGAGCATGGTGGCGTAGCGGCCGAGCGCCGTGGTGCGCGGGCCGGAGACGAATCCGAGGGCGCCGCCCGCGGTGGGCATGCCGGCGGTCTGCAGCCGCGCCGCGCGCAGCCCAGAGATGGCGTAGAGCGCGTAGCAGAGCGTCGCCAGACCCGTGGCGATCATCGCCGCGACGAAGGCGAAACCCGACAGAGTGATCATTGGGAAGACCTCCCTCAGGCGTGGGTCGGCGTCTGGAGCGCCGTCCGGATGTCGGTGACGAGCTGGTCGAAGTCGGTGCCCAGCGCCGCGTCTCGGCGCCCGAGGCTGGCCACGGACAGCACCGCCATGGCGCCCCGCGACGTGATGCGCGCCCACACCCGCCGCTGCGGGAGCAGGAAGACTGCGGTGAACCCCGCGAAGAGCAGCAGCGCGCCGAGCCAGATCAGGATCTGGCCGGGATCGCGGTTGATGCTCAGGACGGTGAACTGGGACTCGCGGTCGAAGGTGACCGTGTAGCTGCCCAGCTCGGTCGCCTTGCCCTGGTCCAGCACCTGGTCGGCGACCGAGGAGCTGTTGACGGCACTGACCAGGACGGCCCGCACCTGCCCGGGCTGGACCAGCGTGTCGGACGTGCCGGTGGTGCCGAAGACGTAGATCTCGTCGCTGGTGTCCGGGAGCAGGATCAGGCCAGCCGGGCGGTCGGCGCCGTCCGCCGACACCTGGTCGAGCGGCAGGCCCTCGCTGTAGACCGTCTTGCCCGAGGCGTCCTTGACCGTCATGACGGCCGCCTGGCCGTAGCTGCTCTGGTAGTACGTGGCGCCGTCGTAGCTGAGCGGATCGTTGACCCGGATCGTGGTCGCCGCGACCTGGGTGCCGTCCTTGTAGAGCACCACCTGGCTGGCGTAGTCCGACGGCAGGTTCTCGGTCGTCGTGTACCACGTCGAGGTGAAGTCGATCAGCTTCATGGTCAGGCCGGGCTCGGTGCCGGTCGGCAGCGTGGTGCCCTCGGCGATCGTGAAGCTCGGGTTCCTGTACCCGAAGGTGGTCCCGATGATGGCGCCCAGCCGGATCAGGATGAGCGAGATGTGGCCGGCGAGCGATGCCAAGGCCACGAACCGGTTGCGGTCGCCGTAGAGGTGGATCGCTCCGTCGTCCTGGACCAGGGTGCGGTAGTGGTGCTGCCGCAGGACGCCCCGGACCTTCTCGAGTGCCTCAGCCGAGCTGGAGTGGACCACGATCTGCTCGCGCTGCGGCGCGTGCTCGAAGAAGCTCGGCCCGACGTCGACGCGCGGCTTCGTGGCCGTGCGCCAGGCACCCGGCGTCCGGTGCACCGAGCAGGCGACCAGGCTCACGACCAGCGAGGTGACCAGCACCTTGAACAGCAGCGAGTTGAAGACGTTGAACAGGCCGAGGGTGTCGGTCGCGACGACGATCGCGCCGAGCAGCGTCACGACGGCGCCGACCCCGAGGTGCCAGCCCATCTCCTTGCCGTTCCATAGCCGATAGGACCCGAGGCCCAGCAGCCCGATGCCAATGAGGAGCGTGATCACGCCCGGCGCGTACGCCAGGACTCCCGTCCAGCCGCCGTAGCGGGGCCGGACCATGTCCAGGAACTGGGAGCGCAGAGAGGCGTCGGTCGCCTGGCCGGCGGTGATCTGGATGACCAGCGACCCGGCCACGCACAGCGCGGCGAGGGCGATCATCAGCACCATCGCCACGCGCATCGACGTGAGCAGGTGCCACAGGCCCTCCAGCGCGTCGTCGACGTAGTCCATGACGCCTGGCTGTGCCGCCGTTTGGCCGGGCGCCACCGCCGCCGGACGGAGCGGCGGAGTGCGAACCTCGTGGGCCATCTCCGGCGACCTCCTCTACAGGCCCAGCGGCGAGGTGAACCTCGCCAGCTGGCCGAGCATGTTGGTGAGCATCAGAACGCCGAGCACCGTCAGGAGCAGCCCCGTCACGGTGTTGACGGCGACGTGGTGGCGGCCGACCCACCCCAGCCGGCGGCTGAACGCCGACGCGCCGAGGGCCACGCCCATGAACGGGATGGCAAGCCCTGCGGCGTACGCGACGAGCAGCAGCGTCCCCGTCGCGACCGACGCGCTGACCGTCGCGAGGCCCAGGATCCCGCCGAGGATGGGCCCGATGCACGGGCTCCAGCCCGCCGCGAACAGCAGGCCGAACGCGAAGGATCGCCCGTAGCCCGGGCGCTCGGTCGACACGACGACGCCCCCTCCGCCCGCGCCTGCCATGACCAGGCCCCCGCCGATAGCGCTGCCCATCACCGGCATCGCGCGGGTGTCCCGCCACAGCGCACGGATATTGATCAGGCCCGCGACCTGCAGTCCGAGGACCACCAGCAGCGCGCCCCCGATCATGTTCAGGACGCGGCGGTCGATGAACACGCCGAGGGCCCCGATCGCGGCCCACATCGCGATGAACACGAGCGAGAACCCGAGCACGAACGCCATGCCGTGCGCGGCGGCCGGCCGTCGGCCGGCCGTGCCCTCGCCGGTTGCGCCAACCATGTAGCTGACGTATGCGGGTACCAGCGGCAGGCAACAGGGCGAGGCGAAGGACACGACGCCCGCGACGAGCGCGATGCCTAGCCCGAGCACGCCGGACAGGTCGGTCACGGCGTCAGCCCCCCACCACGAGCGTGCCGGTCATGGCCGTATGGATCGTGCACGAGAACGTGTACGTGCCGGGGGCGAGCGCCGGCACCTGGTAGTCGATCGACGCCGGGCCCGTGACCATGTCGCCCTTGAACACCGTGTTGCCGCCGCTGTCCTTGATCAGCATGTCGTGCGGCACGCCCGAATCCTGGTTGTCGAAGTGGATCGTGAACGGCGTGTTGGCCGGCGCGTTGAGCGTTGCATTCGTGAACGCGAGGTTCTTGGCCCCCTCGTTCACGATCGCGCTCGTGGGAGCGGCAGAGGAGACGGGCGTGGCCGACCCGGATGCCTCAGCGGCTGACCCGGACGCGGTCGCGGACCCCGCTGGCGCAGCGGAGCCGGAGGCGGCGGGCGACGGCAGCGGGCTGGCGAGCCCGTTGATGTCAGCCTGGAGCGAGGCCGGGACCATCGACGCGCCGGCGATGGCCGCCGCGTACTGCTGCACGTTCGCCGCGTAGTCGGTGGTGGGATCGATCTCGATGACCTGCCGCCACTCGCTGATCACGGACGCCCAGTCGGGGTTCGCCGAGTGCATGTAGAGGATGCCGAGGTCGTAGTGGACCTCCTGGGCGATGGACTTGTCGGTGGGGTTGAGCGCGACGACCTGCTTCCAGTCCTTCTCGGCCGTGGCCGTGTCCTGGAGGTTGTACGCGGCCGCCCCTGCTGCGAGGAGCGCCTTCGTGTCGTTCGGGTTGATCGCGAGGACCTTCCCGTAGAACGTGGCGGCGTCGGTGTAGTCGGCACCCTGGAAGTACACGTTGCCGATCTGCATCATCGTGTCGGTGTCGTTGGGGTTCGACTGGAGCGTCGTCATCAACGACGTGATCTGGGCCATGTCCACGGCGGGCCCGGAGGCGCTGGGAGCGATCGATCCGTTGGCGGTTGTCCCAGCAGTGCCGAGGTTGAACACCATCGGCACCACGAACCCGACCAGGAGCACCACCACCAGCAGAGCGGACGCGACGATCGCCACGAGCTTCCACGGTCCGCCGCTGGCCGGCGGGACGACCTGGGGGGCGGGGACCGCGGCCCGGCCCTTGGCGCCCCGGGGGGCTCGTCTCGCAGGCGCCACCGCAGGGCGGGCAGGCGGTGCAGCCGGAGCGGGGGACGGAGCCCGGTCGGCCCTGCCACCGCTGACCATGTCGCGGTGGGCGCCGGGCGTCACCGACGCGTAGAGCGCGTCGAGGTCGTCGGTGTCCGTGTCGTCGGTCGCCTCCGCCGTCGGCAACGCGGCGTCGGCGTCAGGCTCCGCTCCCTGCGGCCCGGACAGGTCCTCGTCCGCGCCGGAGAACTGGTCCTCGAACGGCTCATCTTCGGGGAGCGCCGGGACGGGGTCCCGGCGGGCCGGAGGTGTCGCCGGCCCGCCGGGTACGACCGTCGGCGGCCTCGTCGGGCTCCTGAGGGCCGAGCCCTCGAGACCGACCGGGTCGGTAAGCTGGAGGTACGCCTCGTCCAGCACCGCGGCCTGGGAGCGTGCCCAGCCCTTGATGCCGCTCGGCGCAGCCGCGAGGTACTGGCTCACGGCGAGGTGGAGCTGATCGACGTCCTCGGGGGTCGCGCTGGGCGGGAGGCCGAGCCGGGCCAGCAGCTCGTTCTCCACAGCGATGCGGCCCGTGGGCGGGTTGGAGGCGCTCATCCGCAGCCTCCCGGAACGCGCGCGCGGCGACTGCCGAACGCAGGCATGCAAAGCATTGATTGCCCTCATCACTGGCCGTGGGGGACCACGGCTTGACACCTGGGTGAATTGTCCGGAAGGAGGCCCCGCAGGCCTATCCGCCGGGGCGCACATTTCCACCGGGACCGCGGAGGGCCAGAGGGTGGATCCGGCGAGCGGACCCTGTATCTGTCGATACAGGGTCGGGCGTCAGGGGGTCGGCGCCGGGCTCGCCGACGGCGAGGGCGTCGGGCTCACGCTCGGGCTCGGCGCCGCCGTGGGCGAGGGGCTGGCCGAGGCGCTGGGGCTCGGCGACGGCGCGGGCGAGGGGCTGGGGCTGGGCGCCGTGGATGGTGCCGCGCTCGCGGAGGCCGACGGCGACGGGGATGCGGACGGCGACGCCGAAACGGAGGGGCTGGGCGATTCGGACGCCGACGCGGCCGTCAGGGCGCTCAAGGTGCGGTGCCGGCATGGTCCACGCCGTGGCAGGTCAGGGTGCAGTTGCCGCTGGCCTGGTCGTACGTGATCGGCAGGCCGTTGTAGGGCAGCACGTCCGGCGCGAACACCACCAGGCCTCGCTCGCTGGCCGTCGTGCCGTGGAGGTTGTAGTGGCACTCGGCGCACAGCGCGTTCCCCTGGCCGGCCCCCGGCATCGTGATATCAAGGCCGCCGCTGCCAATGCCGCTGATGCTCTGCAGATGGAATCCATGCCTCGGGAAGTTGGTCCCGGGCGTGGCTCCCGTCGGATCCTCGATCGCCGCCTCGGTCGCGCTGTGGCAGGTCCAGCAGAGGGCGAAGTCGGAGGCGATGTACGGCTCGGTCGACGAGCGCAACGGGTCGACTCGGTATATCGGCGAGAGCAGGCCCGTGTTGGAGGCCGTGTGCGCTCGGTGGCAGGCGCCGCACGTGTCGCTCGACAGGTCGCTGGGCACGACGTGGGGTGAGGTGGGATCCACGGTCACCGCGAGCAGCGCGAGGTCGCAAGGCGAGGCAATCAGGGAGAGGAGGAGCCCAGCCGAGCCCGACGGCGAGGGCGACCCGGACGGTGCCGTTGATGGCGAAGTACACGCCGACGCCGTCGGGGCGGACGACG
>JAKAMV010000030.1 GCA_021812735.1 Chloroflexota bacterium
CGACCACATCCCGGGCAACATGTACTTCACCACCACCCGCGAGCACCAGGAGATGGCGGGCGGCACGTTCCACGACGTGATCATCGACGAGGCCCACGACCCGGCCGCGATGCACCCCTTCAAGGGCGACGTGGACCTGGCCAAGCTCCGGGCGCTGATCGACGAGGTGGGGGCGGACAAGATCCCGTACCTGTCGCTCGCCGGGACCGTGAACATGGCCGGCGGCCAGCCGGTCTCGATGGGCAACGTGCGCGCGGTGCGCGAGGTGTGCGAGCCGCTCGGCATCAAGGTGATGCTCGACGCCACCCGGATGGTCGAGAACGCGCTGTTCATCCAGGAGCGCGAGGCGGGCTACGAGCACAAGTCCATCGCCGAGATCCTGTTCGAGTTCTGCTCCTACACCGACGGCGCGTGGATGAGCGCCAAGAAGGACAACCTGGTCAATATCGGCGGCTGGCTGGCGGTCAACGACCAGGACACGTTCGAGGAGCTGCGCAACCTCGTCGTGGTCTTCGAGGGCCTGCACACGTACGGCGGGATGGCCGGGCGCGACATGGAGGCGCTCGCGCTGGGCATCGCCGAGGCGGTCCAGGACGAGCACGTGCGGAGCCGCGTGGGCCAGGTGCGCTACCTGGGCGAGCTGCTGACCGAGTGGGGGATCCCGATCGTCCAGCCCATCGGCGGGCACGCGGTGTTCCTCGACGCGAAGCGGTTCTACCCGCACCTCGCGCAGGACGTGTTCCCCGCCCAGACGCTGGCGGCCGAGCTGTACCTCGACTCGGGCATCCGCTCGATGGAGCGCGGAATCGTGTCGGCGGGGCGGGACCCCAAGACCGGCGACCACAAGCGCCCGAAGCTGGAGCTCACCCGCCTCACCATCCCGCGACGGGTCTACACGCAGGCGCACATGGATGTCGTGGCCGAGTCGGTGAAGGCCTGCCACGACGCCCGCGCGGATGCCCGCGGCCTGCGCATGGTCCACGAGCCCAGGTACCTGCGGTTCTTCCAGGCGCGCTTCGAGCCGCTCTGAGGGGGCGCGGCGGGGCCCCGCCGCCCTCACGTTCATCCGCGGCTCAGGGCGCGGGCAGCCAGTCGCCGACCTGGGACCACGACGCGCCGCGGTCAGGGCTGCGCATGAGCCGGCTCTCCGTGGTCGTGAGGGTCGCGTTCAGCCAGCCGGACTGGACCACGTACCACGGCCCGTTGGACAGGATGGCTGCCCCGCTGGTGGTGAAGGCGTCGAACTGGCCCGGCGGACACGCGGTCCAGGTCCGGCCGCCGTCGGCGGTGCGGAGCGTCGATCCGCGCTGGCCGGTGATGAAGCCGCTGCCGTCGGCGGCCATGGCGATCGTCGCGAGGTAGTCGGATGACGTGATGGTCCCGACGTCCTTCAGGCCGCCCGGCATGTCGATCCGCGCCCGCCACGACCAGGTGCGGCCGGCGTCGGTCGTCTCCATCACGGCCTTCAGGCCCGAGCCGGCCCCGATCACACTCGAGCACCCGACCCAGCCGCGACTCGCCGAGACGAAGCTGACCGAGACCGGGTCGAACGCAGCGCACGGGCGGGCGTCCGGGAGCGGCGTCCACGTGGCGCCGCCGTCACTCGTCGCGTAGATCGCGGTGCCGAGGCCGGGGCCGGTCCCACCGCCCGCCGAGGGCGCCTCGGGACCGACGCCGAACCCGTGGACCGCGTCACCGAACGAGATCGACGTGAGGTTGGCATGCCCAACGACCGTCCACGTCGCCCCGCCATCGTCGCTGCGCTCGACCGAGCCCGCGCACGCGGCATTGCCGGGTGCGGCGTCTGGCGGGCAGGTCAGCACGTCGGTCCACGCACTCGGGCCGCTGACCGCGAGCGCCACGGCCGCGCCGCCGCCGAGCGGCGACACGGACCAGCTGCCGCCCCCGTCCCCGGTGTGCCAGGCGTAGGCGGTCGTGGCGTCGCCGCCGACCGCGATTCCGTGCGCCGGGTCGGTGAACGCCACTGCGTCCGGCGTCGCGGGCTGGGGTGGCTCGGACGGCGTGGGTGTCGGGCTGGCGCCCGGTGCCGGCAGCCGGCCGAACTGCGTGTAGGGCTTCCACGTGCTGCCGTTGTAGAACCCGAGGTTGAACGTCGCGGCCGTGTTCGACGACGTCGCGTCGACTGTCAGGGCGAAGAGGCCGCCATCGGTGGTGATGGCCGCGCCCGGCCACTGCATGCTCCCGGCTGCGTCGCCCAGGGGCAGCCGCGTCCAGGTGGTGCCGCCGTCGGTGGTGCGGATCAGGCCCTCGTTCCACAGCCAGGCGATGCCCGTGCCGTCCCGGAGCATCTCGATGCCACGGAATAGGCCGGCGAGCGGCACGTCTCCCAGCGCGGCGGTGCCGTCCATCTCGACGCGGGACCGCACCTGCCACGTCGAACCGCCGTCGGAGGTGGCGACCACCTCTTTCGAGCTGTTCCCCACCGCCGATTCGCCGCTGCCGCAAGCGGCCCAGCCGTGCTGAGCGTCGGTGAAGCTCACGGCCAGCGGGAAGAACGCGGGCTCACAGGGTGCCACGGGTGTCTCGACCCAGGTCCGTCCTCCGTCCGTCGTCGTGACCAGATGGAGCGATGCAGGCGACGATGGGGCGATCGCCCAGCCCTCCGTCGCTGAGACGAACGTCAGCGAGATCACCGCGGTTGTGTCGATGACCCGCCAGGTGGCGCCCGATTCGTCGCTGGCCAGCACGGCCGGCGTGCACGGGCCATCGATGCCCGCGCACGAGGCGCTCGCCCAGGCCCGCGTGCCGACCATCGCGGCGGCGTCGAGCGGCGGGGCGTCGACCGGGACGGCCGTCCAGTCCTGCCCCTCGTTGGAGGTTGCCCAGACGGCCCCCTTGCCGCCGTCCTCGCCCACGACGATGCCCTGGTTGCGGTCCGCGAACGCCATCGCATGCTGGGCGCTGCCTGCACCGGCCGACCCCGGCGATGCGCTCCCGGAGGGGCGCACGGACGGCTCCGGCGAGCCGGGCGTGGTCGAGGGGGTCGACGCCGTGCCCGACGGTCCCGCGACCGATGTCGTCGGCGACGCCTGGGCGGGCTGGCTCGAGAGGCGGTTGACCGCCAGCCCCGCCATCGCCAGCAGGATGACCGCGGCCGCCAGCGCGACGGACGGCCCGACCTGCACGCGGCTGCGCTGGGCGACCATGCGGACCGGCGCCACGGGAACCCGGCCGACGGGCGCGTCATCATGCCGCTCGCCGCCGCCCGAGAGGCGCGACCGGACGCTTGCGGCCAGGCGGACGGGCACGGGGTCTGGGTCGAGCTGCCGGTAGTGTCGCCGGAGCAGCGCCTCGAGCCCGGGTTCGTCGAGGCCATCGCGATGGTCGGTCATCGTCGCGCCTCCTGTGAGCCGGGCGCCACGCCGCGCTCGGCCTCGATCGCGACACGCGCTGCCGCGAGGGCGTCGCGGAGCCGCGTCTTGGCGGTGCCCTCGGGGATCCCGAGGCGGTCCGCGATCACGGGCACCGTCAGGTCGGCGCCGAAGCGGAGCGCGAGGACCACCTGGAAGTCGGGCTTCAGCCGGCGGATCGCCCGGCCGACCTCGTCTCTCTCGTCGGCCGTGGCATCGCGGATCGTGGGGTCGGCAACGTCGTCCGCAAGAGCCGCGCTCGCCGTTCGCGGTCTGCTGGTCCGACGACGGAGCTCGTCGCGGCAGGCGTTGACGACGATCCGGCCGAACCACGCCGGGGCGGCGGCGGTGTCGCGCAAGCCCAACCTCCCGGCCCATGCGCGGGCGGCCGCATCCTGGACGGCATCCTCGGCGGCAGCGGGGTCACCAAGAATCCAGGTCGCCACCCGGTGCGCCTGGTCGAGCCCCCCGATGATCAGCTCCACGAACGTCGCCTCGTCGATCGCCGTCGGCTCCTTCGGCCTCTCGCCCCACAGCGCCGCCCCCCTGGCGTCGCTGTCCACATTGACGCACGGACGCCCGCGAATCGATTGGCAGGGCGCGGACCGCGTCCTCCGGCGAGCATCGCGGACCCGCGAGCCGGCCCTCGTGCTCGCGAGGCGCCGCTGGCTGCGCTAGGGTCGCAGCATGCAGCTGCCGCTCGTGCTCCGCGTCGACCGGGACGTCGCGCCCGGAGTGGTCGTGTTCACGCTCAACCGCCCGGCGGCGCGCAACGCGATCGACGATGCGCTGCTCGACGCCCTGCTGGCGGCGATCCGCTCCCTGGAGGACGAACCTGCCGCCCGCGTCCTGGTGCTGACCGGTGCGGGCGCGGCCGCGTTCTCGGCGGGCATGGACCTGCGCGAGCGGGCGGGCTTCTCGGATGCGCAGCTGGCCGGTCAGCACGGGCGAATCGTGGCGCTCATGACGGAACTCACGGAGCTGCAGATGCCCACGATCGCCGCGGTCGAGGGGTTCTGCCTCGGCGGCGGGTTCGAGCTGGCGCTGGCCTGCGACCTGATCGTGGCGGCGCGCGACTCGGTCTTCGGCCTGCCGGAGACCCGGGTGGGGATCTTCCCCGGCGGCGGCGCAGCCCGGCTGCTGATGTGGAGCGTGGGGTCGGCCCGGGCGCGCGATCTGATCCTCACCGGCCGCCGCCTGTCCGGCGGGGAGGCCGAGGCGTGGGGATTGGTGGCCCGGCTGGCCGAGCCCGGCGGGGCACTCGAGGCGGCGCTCGCGCTGGCTCGCGACCTCGTCGAGGCGGCCCCGCTCGGGCTGCGTGAGGGCAAGCGGGCGATCCGCACCGCTGCGGGCTCGCTCCGCGACGGACAGGCCGCCGAGGACGCCATGTACGACGTGGTCGTCCGCTCCGAGGACCGCTGCGAGGGCTTTCGCGCATTCGTCGAGAAGCGCGCGCCGCGGTGGCGTGGCCGCTGACCTGCTGCATGAGCAGCCTTGACACGTCCCGTGCAGCTCCTATAGTTCGATAGTCATGAGAATGTCGTTGAATCGACCGGGCCGATGACCGCCACCCGATCCCGCCCGACGGACCTGGCGCGCGTCTTCAAGGCGCTCGGCGACCCGTCGCGGCTCGCCATCTACGAAGTCGTCCGTCGTGTCGCGGACCCGGCCGGGGGCCACACGCCAGGCGAGATCGAGAACACGATCTCGCAGATCGCCGCCAGCTTCGACCTCAGCCTCTCGACGGTGTCACACCACATCAAGGAGCTCCGCAACGCGGGGCTGATCCGCTGCGAACGGCGCGGCCAGAGCATCTTCTGCTCGGCTGACCCCGAGGTCCTCGAGCAGGTCCGATCGTTCCTCGAGGGTCCGCGCACAGCCTGACGCATCGGCCGACTCGGCTCAGTGGCCGCTCCGCGAGCGAATAGTTCGACAGTTCGATGAGTCTGCAAGCATGAGGGAGAGGAGAGCGCCGATGGAACCCATGGAGACAACCGGGACCACACTCGAGGACCGCTTCCAGACGGCAGTCGAGGGGGCGCTGCTGCTCCTCGTCGCGGCACTGTGCCTGCCCACCGGCGCCGGCGAGTTCGCGGCCGTCGCCGCGGCCGGCGGGCTCCTGCTGCTGCTCAACGTCGGGCGACTCGTCGCGGGCGTGCGACCTCGCTGGTTCTCGGTGACAGTCGGCGGGTGGGCGGTGATCTGCGGCACCTTCGCGCTGGCGGGCATGCGGCTCAACGCGATCGCCGTGCTCTTCTTGCTCCTCGGCGTCGCGGCCCTCGGCTCGGCCGCGCTCGACGGTCGGGGAACGCTGAGCTTGGACCGGCGGCGCCACGCCCAAGGCGGCTGACGACGCAGGCCTCAGCGGCGGATCGAAGCGCGGCCGATCAGATACCCCCGAAGCCCTCCGGCAGGCCCGGCAGCGCGTCGCCCAGCCCGAACGTCGCGCCGGCCTCGCGCACCCGGGCGGCCATCGCGCCCGCGACGGCGGCGTCGAGCTCGGGCAGCGGGTGCGTCGCGAGGATCTCCTCGACGCGACCGCGCGCCCGACCGAATGCGTCCTCGCCGCCTGCGTCGAGCCACGCCCGGCGTGACCGGCGGTCGAGGATCGGCGACGGGAGGAACTGCTCGGACTTGAACAGCCGCCGCGTCTCCGACAGCTCGAGGAACCGGCCTTCGGGCCCCGCCGCCTCGAACGACGCCGTGGCCAGCGTCTCGGTGGGCGTGCCGATGCCGCGGAGCAGCCGCTGGGCCATGCCGATGGCGTCGGCGTCGATGACCAGCTTCTCCGCGCTCTGCGCCAGCAGGAAATCCAGCATCCCCGGTCCCGAGATGAGGTCCACGCCCGCGAGCGCGCCCACGAGCGCGGTCATGCCGGTCTCCAGGCCTGCCTGCGCGTCCACGATCTTCGAGTCCGTGGCGCCCATGTAGGCGTGGGTCGGGAGGCCCAGCCGATGGCCCACCGCGGCGTACCCGCCGTCGATCATCGCGGTCTCGATGGCGCCCATCGGCGTGGCACCCGTCCGCATGTCCACGATCGCCGGGGCGCCGCCCCACACGATCGGCGCGCCCGGGGCAGCCAATTGGTGGAGCACGATGCCCGCCAGACACTCTGCCGCGTGCTGGACGATGGCGCCGATGAGGGTCACCGGCGCGGCCACGCCGGCCAGCGGCATCGAGACCATCTCGGCGGGGACGCCAGCCCGACCGAGGTCCATGATGTTCCGGCAGGCGAACTCGGACCAGGTGAGCGGCGGCGAGGGGCACACGTCGAACACCGCGCGCGGCCTGTCGGCGAGGGCCTGGCGGCCGCCCGCGTCGAGCGCCAGGAGATCGACCATGACGCCCGAGCCGCGCGGCGTGAACGCCCCGGTGACGACCGGCTTGTCCGAGCTGGCCAGACACACGAGCAGCCGGTACAGGTCGCCGATCTCGGTGGGGACGTCGTGGCACACGATGGCCGTTGACACGGCGTCAAAGGCGGGGAGGGCGTCGGCCACGCGGGTGATCCGCGCCAGGTCGGCGGCCATCGACTGGCGCGTCTCGAGGGTGTCCGGGTCCAGCACGGCCACGCCCGACGACCCCGGGTCGAAGTGGACGGCGCCGGAGCCGTAGCGGACCGCCGGCGTGCCGTCGCGCGCATAGAGGTCGAACGCGTGGGGGACCGTGTCCAGCGCCCGCTGGACCATCGCATCGGGGATGTGGACACGGTTGCCGTCGGCCGTCCCGCCGGCGCCGGTCAGGACGCGGACCGCCTCAGGCTCCTCGACCTTCACGCCGGGGACGGCCAGCAGTGCCAGCGCCTCGTCGACGACGCGGTCGATGAGGGCGGGCTCGAGAAGCTCGAAGCGGGGTCGCATTGGCGGTCTCCGGAGTGGCAGGGGAGGTGGCGCCCGGCCGGACAGGCGATCGGGCGGCGGATCAGGCCGCGACGGGTCCGTCGCGGCGGGAGCAGCGTCAGCGGGCGAGCGCCGCCTTGTGGTGGCGCTCGATGAGGCTCGCCAGCTCGCGGTCGACGGCGGGGTCGAGCGGCTCGGGCTGATGGTTCTTGATCAGGGATCGCGCCCGCTCGAGCGCCTCGCGGTGGTACTTGTCCGGGTCGTCGTGCCACTGGCCGTACGTGCGCCGGTCCATGTAGCTGGCCTTCCAGAGGCCCTTCATCGCCTGGCGCGTGTGGGGCAGCGTGAGGTACTCGCCGCCGGGGCCGACCTCGGCGATCGCCCCGAGCGACAGTGCTTCGTCGTCGAACGGGATGCCCCGCAGCATCGCCTCCACGATGGACGCGATCTCCGCGTCGAGGATCATCTGCTCGAACGACCAGATCCGCGATCCGTGGAGCAGGCCAACGCCGAGCAGCATGTCGGACCCGGCGACGGACGCCATGAACGCCGACAGCCCGTTCTCGAGGCCGGCCTGCCAGCCAGACCGCTTGTCGCCGGTCGCGAACGCGCCCATCGAGAGCGGCACGTTGTAGAAGTCGGCCAGCTCGTTGGTCGCCGCCCCGAACAGGAAGTCCTCGGGACCGCCGCCCGTGTAGGCCCCCGACCGCAGGTCCATGGCCGTCTGGGCCGCGGCGTAGTAGACGGGCGAGCCGGGGTAGGCGAGCTGCATGAGCGCCATCGCCGAGACCACCTCGGCGTTGCCCACGACCAGCGAGCCGGCGATGGTCGCCGGCCCGGAGAACGCGCACGACGCCATCGTCATGAAGCCCACCGGGACCCCCGCCTCGGCGGCGACGAGGGACGCCTCGATCGGGCCGCCGTCGTGGGCGAGCGGGCTGATCGTGCACTGCATGAGCGACAGCACCGGCCGCCGGCGGAGCGCGTCGCGCCCGCCAGCGACGATCGCGGCCATCTCGATCGCGGTGCGCGCATCCTCGGCGGTGACGACGGTCTCGGTCTGGACGTGCTTGGTGGAGTTGCGCCAGACCGCCAGCAGCTCCTCGTGGGTGCGCGTCGCCGGGTCGGCGTCCTGCGCGGACACGGCCACCCAGTGGAAGTCCACCTGGTCGAGCGCGTCCGCGACGCGGGCGATGTCGGCGACGTCGGCGAGCGTCGAGCGGCGGACCTCGAGCGTCCACGGGTCGAGGACCTCGATGCCGCAGCCGTCGGTCGCGACGTGCACGTGGTGGCCGTCGAGCGCGAGGTCCTGGGCCGGGTTGCGCGCTGCCAGCGTGTAGGCGGGCGGGGCCGTCCGCAGGGCGGCCTCGATGATGTGCGCGGGGACCTTGACGATGCTGGTCGCCCGATCGACGGTGGCGCCGTGGGCCGCCCAGATGTCGAGCGCCCGTTCTGACGGGAACCGCACGCCGACCTTCTCGATCACCTCGAGGGTCGCCTCGTGGACGCGTCGAATCGCGGCGGGCGAGAGCACCTCGAGGCGAGGGCGCACGCCAGCAGCCGCTGCCGAAGCCGTGTTCATGTGTGCCTCCGGCCGGGTCGGCTGGCGACCCGGCAGCCGTGTGCGAGGGGGCGGGGGCGCGCCCCGGAACGTGGAGTCTGGGCTCAGGCGCCGACGAGCTGGCGCACGAGCGCCACCGCTCCGATGGCGTCCTCGCTGTACCCGTCGGCGCCGATCTCGGCCGCCCACGTGGACGAGGCAGGCGCACCGCCCACGATCACGCGGCACTTCGGGCGCAGCCCGGCGGCGTCGAACTGCTCGACGACGGTGCGCTGCCCGGCCATCGTGGTCGTCAGCAGGGCGGACACGCCCACGATGTCGGCGTCGTGCGTCTGGGCGGCCTCGAGGAACCGCTCCGGCGCGACGTCGACGCCCAGGTCGTGGACCTCGAAGCCGCTCGTGGCGAGCATCATGCCCACGAGGTTCTTGCCGATCTCGTGGATGTCGCCCTTGACGGTGCCGAGCACCACCCGGCCCAGCACGTGGCGCTCGGTGGCCTGGCGCTTCATCTCCGGCTCGAGGATGGCGACGGCCTTCTGCATCGCGCGCGCCGCGAGCATCATGTCGGGCAGGAAGAGCTCGCCCGCGCCGAACTGCTCGCCCACGTAGCTGAGGCCCGGCACGAAGCCGCGGTCGATCGCATCCAGGGGCGGGACCCCGTTCGCAAGCGCCTGCTCGGCCAGCGCAGCCGCCGCGGCCGTGTCACCGTCGATGACGGACTGGCGCATCTGGGCGAACAGTTCCTCGCTCATGTTCGTTGTCTCCTCCGGTGCCCCGAGGGCCCAATGCCGTCGGGGTTGGTGTCGCCTGGGCTAAGAGTCAGCGTCGCGGTGCCGCCCGGGGGACGCGATCGGCGCGCGCCTGGACCATGCTGACCCGACGGGGTTGGACCCGGTCACACGGTGGCGGCTCACCCTGCCAGTCGACGAGGGATGGATACCACCGCTCGCGGAACCCGCGGGCGGCCTGATCCGCGGCAAGGAACGACGACGGGCGGCGCGATGCGGACGGCTTGAGGGTGCGCTGAACCACATACCCCTCGCGAGATGGGGCGGAGACTGCGGCGAGCGTCCGGCCGGGACGGCCTCGGGGGATAGGGCAGAAGGTCCCGTCGCCGCAGGCCGCTCGGCTGGCGGGGTTGAAGGGGCCCCAACTAGACTCTCGCCATGCCCGACTTCATCCACGGGTCCGAGCGCCGACCGCTCGTGCCCGGCCAGTCGCTGTTCGACGTCGCCGGCGAGCTCTCGGTGGTCGTGCCGGCCTCGTGCAGGAAGACGGGCCGCTGCCACGAGTGCGTGGTGGAGATCAAGTCGGGCGCCGACCAGCTGACGCCGCGCACCGACGAGGAGTCGTTCCTCGGCGCGTCGTTCCGGCTGGCCTGCCAGGCCCGCGTGGCTGCCGCCGACCACGACGTCGAGTTCAGCGTCCTGCGCCGGCGCCTGCGGATCCTGCTCGCGCCGGAGGAGCTGCGGCCGGACCCCGACATCGACCCCGCCATCCGCGAGGTCGACGGCCGCGTGGTCCTCGACGACGGCACGGACCTCGGCGCCGTCGGCGGCGCGCCCGTGGGCGTGGCGGTCGACATCGGGACCACCACGATCGTCCTCGAGCTCGTGGACCTGCGCACGGGCGCCGTGCTCGCCATCGCGTCTATCGAGAACCCGCAGCGCTTCGGCGGCAGCGACGTGATGACCCGCATCACCTATGAGGCCGAGGTGCCGGGCGAGCTGCGCCTGGCCCTCCGCCGGGCGCTCAACCACGAGCTCAAGCGGCTGTGCGCCGAGTTGGGCCTGGACCGCAGGCAGCTCGTCGAGATGGTGGTCGTCGGCAATCCGACGATGCGCGACCTCGCGTTCAACCTCGACGTGCTTCCCATCGGCCGGCTGCCATTCCGCTCTGTCACCGAGACGGCGTGGCGGAACGGCGACGCGCCCAGCACCATGATCGCCCGGCGCGCCCACGAGCTGGGGCTGCTGATGCACCCGCAGGGGCGCGTGGTCGCGGGTCCGCTCATCGCCTGCCACGTGGGCGCCGATGCGGCGGCCGACCTGGTCGCGGTGGACGCGGTCGAGAAGGGCGGCTCGTTCCTGCTCGTGGACATCGGCACCAACACCGAGATCGTCGCGTCCGACGGGCACCGCATCCTCGCCGCCTCGAGCCCGGCCGGCCCCGCGTTCGAGGGCGGTGGCGTCCGCTACGGGATGCCGGGCGCCGACGGCGCCATCGAGAAGGTCCGGCTCGCGGGCAACCGGTTCCAGGTCGAGGTCATCGGGGACGCGCCGCCGGAGGGGATCTGCGGCTCAGGCCTGGTGGACCTGCTGGCGTCCCTCCGGCGCGCGGACTGGATGACCAGGCGCGGCTCGTTCACCGACGGCCTGCCCGAGATCCGGATCGTGGACGATCCGAGGATCACCTTCTCGCGGGCCGACGTCGGCCACCTCTCGATCGCCAAGGCGGCCACCTCGGTCGGCCAGCGGGTGCTGCTGCGCCGCCTCGGCCTGCGGCCGGAGGACCTCGACCGCGTCTACCTCGCCGGCGGCTTCGCGAACGCGCTCGACATCAGCACTGCCGTCGAGATCGGGCTCTTGGTGGACGCGCCGCGGGAGCGCATGATCCGGGCGGGGAACGCATCGATCGCCGGCGCCCGCGCCCTGCTCCTGTCCCGGGGCCGGCGGGCCGCGCTCGACGATCTGGTGCGCCGCATCGAGCACGTGGAGCTCGAGTCCGAGCCCGACTTCTTCGACCTGTTCACCGACGGCTGCCTGTTCGAACCCATCACCGCCTGAGGTTGTAGCGATGAGCCCCACCCGCAAGCCTGCCGACACGGCCACCGTCGCTGCCGCCCTGCCCACCGGGCCTGGCGCGCTTCGGAAGGCGCTGTTCGACCCCGCCGCCTTCGCGACCGTGGTGGAGCTGGTGCCGTGGGCAGGCGAGCTGGTGGACGCGAAGGGGGCCTCGCAGCTGAAGGCCGCTCAGGAGCTGGCGGGGAATCCGCGGATCACCGCGATGTCGATCACCGACAACGCGGGCGGCCACGCACGGCTGTCGCCGTCCGCCCTGGGGGGGCAGGTCCAGCAGCTGGGCCACGACGCCATCGTCCACGTCGCCTGCCGCGACCGGTCCCGCAACGCGCTCCAGAGCCTGGGCTGGGAGCTGCTGAGCCGCGGGCTCACGTCGGTGCTGGCCCTGACGGGCGACTACCCCGAGAGCGGCTACGAGGGACTCTCGCGCCCGGTCTTCGACATCGATTCGGTGGCGCTGCTCCAGATGTACCGCGGGCTGGGCCAGGAGGCTGCGGACAGAGCCGTCACCGCGGACGCCGGAGCCGACGTCGACGCCCACCGCTTCCTGCTCGGCTGCGCCATCGACCCGTACAAGCGCGTCGAGCGGGACCTCGTGCCGCAGTACCTCAAGCTGGCGCTCAAGGTCCGCAGCGGCGCCGACTACGCCATTGCGCAGGTGGGCTACGACGCCCGCAAGCTGGCCGAGCTGCTGGCCGTCGTCAAGCGCGACGGGCTGGGCATCCCCGTCGTCGCCAACGCGTACATCCTGTCCGGGCCGGTGGCGCGGGCGTTCAACGCGGGCAGGGTCCCGGGCTGCATCGTCACCGACGACCTGCTGGCCGTCGTGGAGCGCGAGGCCAAGGCGGCCGACAAGGGCCGGGCGTTCTTGCTCGAGTTCGCGGCCAAGCAGGCGATCGTGGCGCGCGGCCTGGGCTTCAAGGGCGTCTACTTCGCAGGCCACCGCAACGCCGGCGAGATCGCGAGGATCTGCGAGCTGATCGACTCGCATCCGGCTGACGACTGGAGGGCGCTCCTGCCGGACGTCTCGTGGGCGCTGCCCGCCGCGTTCCAGCTGTTCGAGCGCGACGCCGACGGCCTCCCCACTGGACAGCCCGCGAAGGCGTACGCGCGCACACTGACGCCGGCCGCCCGCAGGGCCGCTCGGGCAAAGGTGGACCCGCTCTACCGGTTCAGCCGGATCGTGCACCAGCGTGCGTTCGAGCCGGGCTCGCCCGGGTTCGGCCTGTGGGGCAAGGTGTACGCGAAGGTGGAGCAGTACCGGCTCGACAAGCCGGTCCACGCGCTCGAGCAGGCGGTCAAGGTGCCGATGTTCGACTGCCGGGACTGCGGCGACTGCTCGCTGCCCGACATCGCCTACCTGTGCCCCGAGAGCCACTGCCAGAAGAACCAGCGCAACGGGCCCTGCGGCGGCGCCCACGACGGCCTGTGCGAGGTGCCCGGCCACACCTGCGTCTGGGCGGATGCCTACAAGCGCCTCAAGCCGTACGGCGAGGAGCTCACGATGCTCGACCGGGCGCCCGTCCTCCAGGACAACGCGCTCCGTCGGACGTCCGCGTGGGGCAACGCGTTCCTCGACCGCGACCACATCGCCCGGCGCCTCGGCCGGGCTCAGCTGCCGGTGGTCCAGGCCCCGGCGCCCAAGCCGAGGCCAGCTGTCGGCGCGCCGGCTGATGCCGCCCAGCCGGCGCCGGGCCCGTCTGAGCCGCTCCAGGCTGACGTCCCGAAGTGAGGACGGACCGGCGCGGGCACCCGTTCCTGGTCATCGGCGAGAACATCCACGCAAGCCGGGTCCTGCCGCGGACGGGGCGCCGTGCCGTGGAGCTTCCCGGCGGGCGCGTCGGGATCGGCTTCGAGGATGGCGGTGAGCGGGTCGTGCTGCCCGTCCACCCGGCGATCGCCGCGGGCCGGGACTTCGCGGCCGGCAAGGTCAGGCACGTGGCCAGCGCCATCCGCTGGGGTCTCGACGGGGGTGAGCACGCGCAGGCGGCGGCGGCCTACATCGGTGCCCTTGCGGCGCTCCAGGAGACCGCAGGGGCCGACTGGCTGGACCTCAACGCCGACGAGGCGGCGGCCGACCCGGACACCCGCGCCCAGGCGATCGCCTGGCTGGTGACCACCGTCGAGGCGGCGGCCGGGGTGCCGGTGTCGGTCGCCTCCTCCGACGCGGCGGTGATCGTGGCGGGCGCTGCGGCGTCGGGCCAGCCGCGCGGTCGCCTCCTGCTCAACTCCGCGTCGCTGGAGCGCCCCGAGGTGCTCGACATCGCGCAGACCTTCGGCGCCTCGGTTGTGCTCGCGTGCAGCAGCCCCGGCGGGATGCCCGCGACGGCCGAGGACCGCGTCCGCAACGGGATTGAGATCCTCGAGCTGGCGCTGGCCAGGCAGATCCCCGCCGACGCGTGCCTCGTCGATCCGCTGGTGCTGCCGGTGGCCGTGAAGCCGGACGCCCCCGCCAGCGTCCTCGAGGCGGCGCGCCAGCTGCGCGCGGAGTACGGCGTCGAGATCCACCTCACGGGCGGCCTGTCGAACGTGTCGTCCGGGATGCCGGCGCGCCGTGTGCTCAATGAGGCGTTCATCGACCTCGCGGCGGAGGCCGGGATCGACTGCGGGATCGTGGACCCGGTGGCGTCGGACCTCGGGCGAGCGTTCGGCGCGTCGCGCGACACCGACGCCTACCGCCTGGCCTCGGACCTGCTCCTGGGCCGCGACCCCAACGGCGGCGCGTACAAGGCCGCCTTCCGGGCGGGGCGCCTGGAGGGGGCGGCGTAGCGCGCCGCCGCCGCCGGCGCCGGCGTGGTCGGCGCCTCAGACGGCCGGCACCGCCTTGACGACCCTCTCGTCCCAGCTCATGGCCAGCCGCTCGCCGGGCTGCAGCGCGAGCACGTCGTCGTCCCAGTCCCCGTCGATCAGCTTGCGCAGCAGGACCAGCGAGCCCTCCACCTGCTCGAACGCCCAGCCGCGGCGGTCGGCCTGCTCGCGCGCGTAGGCCACCGACGCCGCCTCGTCGGCGACGCCCATCCCGACGAACGCGGCCCGCTGGTAGTGCGCCTTCCAGGCCCCCATGACCTCCATGAGGTAGTCGGCGTTGTCCTCGCCGTACTTCTCGACGTACTCGGCGTGGATCGCCTCCATGTCGTCGTCGCCGTCGCCGGACACGCCGAGGCCGACCGACTTGGCGTTGTACCCCTGGTTGCGCTCCACCTGATCGTTCACGTACCAGTAGGTGGTGGAGGCGCTGAACTCCGTGGCGTACCGCTCGCGCGCCCCGAGGAACAGCGTGATGCAGTCGTGGGCGCGCGGCAGCACCACCGGCGTGGACCGCGCCACGATCCCGGCCGTGGCGCCGCCGCACAGGCCGTAGCCCAGCACGATCGCATCGTAGCCGGGCTTCACCGCGTCGATCTCGCGCTGCAGGATGTCACGCAGCCTGGCGGGCTCGTTGTGGAGGCCGCGCTCGAACAGGCGCAGGTCCACGACATGCGGCGACCGCGAGGCGCACAGGTATGCCGGACGGGCGACGACGTCGCAGGCGATGAGGAACAGTTTCACGGGACGGCCCTCGACTCCAAGGGATCGTAGCAACTCGGCGGCGCCACAATCTGGGCTGGCACGGCATCCTTACGGGGATGACTGACCCCCGGACCCCCGCCCGCTCCACGTATCCGACGCCCAATCAGGTCCCCCAGGCGCCCCGCCGCCGGCCGTCCGAGGAGCGGGCCGCCCTGGCCTCCTCGGCGCGGACCGCCACCCGCCTCGCCGCCCTCGCAGTCCTGCTCGCGGCGGTCGCCCTCGGGCTGACGCTGTGGCGGCTCCTCGGGCCATCTGCTTCGTCCTGTCAGGACACCGTCTGGAGCGCGATCCCGGCGGCCAATGAGCTGCCGATCCAGTGGACGGCGAAGGGCACCACCTTCGACACCAACCGCCGGACCATCACCTTCGCGGGCGTCGATCCGGGCGACGGGTCGGGCGCCCCGACCGTGCTGGCGACCGTGACGTGCTTCCCCGAGGGGGCGGCCGACGCGGTCGCGCGGGCCCAAGCCGCCGCGCGCGAATACGGCCAGGTCGTCACCTCCAAGAACGACCTCTCGGACGGCGGGTTCGAGTCGACGGACGCCTCGGGCGCCATCTTCCTCGAGTTCCGGCGCGGCGACATCGTGGTGGACCTCGCCGCCGCCGGCGGCGCCAACGCCACTGACATCGAGACCGTGGCGTCTGCCTACGACCTTGCGCTGGGCGGGGACGGCGGGAGCATCGCCAGCCCCGCGCCCAGCGGCTCGGGGGGTCCCGGTTCGGCCAGCCCAGGGGCGTCGGAGGGCGCCGGCCCCACGCACGCCGCGCCCGAGCTCGAGAAGCTGCTGCCCACCACCGTCGGCGGCGTGGCCATGACCGTCGACAGCTCGCTCGGCAGCACGATCCTGACGAGCGATCCGGGCAGCCGCGCGGCGACCGCCGCGTTGCGATCCGCGGGCAAGACGCCTGACGACCTGCGATTCGCTGAGTCCTACGACCAGACCTCGACGCTCAACGCCAGCGTTGTGGCGATGTCGGTGAACGGCCTCGACGGTGCGAAGGTGGACGCCATGGTGCTCGACTGGTTCCAGCTCTCGGGGCCGGGCGTCACCAAGACGAACGTCCAGCTCGCCGGCAAGGCCTGGACCAAGTACGACCTGGGCGACAAGGGCTCGCTGAGCTACGTCCGGATCGACGGCGCGGCCGTGATCGTGATCACGGCCGCGGACCAGGCCGCCGCGGAACAGACCGCCGCCGCGATGCCCTGACGGGCACGTCAGCTGCCAGATCAACGCGGCGGAGCCGCTGACCTTCTTCGGGGCGATGCTCCAGGCGCTCGAGGACGGGTGCCGGCTCCGCACGGCCTCGCGCCCAGCAGCGTGCAGTGCGCCGGCGTCCGTGGTTCAATCGCTCAGTCATTCCGCGCTCCCGCGTCACCGCGGGTCGAGAGCGGAGTGATCCGGGCGGCGGCCCCCAACGCCGCCCCGGCGGTCGGTCGCCCACTCTCCCCAGGCGACCGACCGCCACCTGTCCAGCCAGGTCGCGTGGACGGCTGCTGGAGGGTCAGTCCAGCGCGTGGCTCGGAGGGCCGCGGGCGTGCCCGTCGCGGCGCCGGACGGAGACGGTTTCGGGCCGTTCGGCACATCTGGCGACGACGCCCCGAGCGGGACCCTACCGGCATGGCAGCAACCGTCCAGTCGGACGCGTGCGTCCCGGCCGCCGGCCCCACCCGTGTCGCCCGGGCGATCCATGTCGAGGGCGTGGTGCAGGGTGTCGGCTTCCGCCCGTTCGTGTGGCGCCTCGCGACTGAGCTCGGGCTTGCCGGGCGCGTGCGCAATGCGGCCGGCCGCGTCGAGGTCGAGGCGGCCGGTCCGCTCCCGGCGCTCGAGGAATTCGCACGCCGCCTGCGGATCGACGCCCCGCCGCGGGCCCGCGTGGAGCGGGTGGCCGTGCTGCCGCTCGACGCCGCTGCGGCGGCGCGGCTGCCCGCCGCCTTCGAGATTGACGGGAGCGTGGTCGCGACCGCCCAGGACCGGCTCTTCCCGCCCGACATCGCCACCTGCGATGACTGCCTGTCCGAGTTGTTCGACCCAGCAGACCGCCGCTATCGCTACCCGTTCACCAACTGCACCAACTGCGGCCCGCGCGCCACCATCATCGACGAGCTCCCGTACGACCGGGCGCAGACGACGATGCGGGAGTTCCCGCTGTGCGATGCGTGCGAGCGCGAGTACCGCGACCCTGCCGACCGCCGCTTCCACGCCGAGCCCGTGGCGTGTCCCGTCTGCGGCCCGCGACTGGCCTGGGGGGTCACCGGCGCGCCGTCGGCGTCAGCGACTGGCGAGGCAGCGCTGGTGGCCGCGATCAGCGCGCTGCGCTCGGGGCAGATCGTCGCGGTCAAGGGCCTCGGCGGCTACCACCTCGCCTGCGACGCCACCGACGAGGCGACGGTCCGGCGCCTCCGCGACCGCAAGCGCCGCTGGGCGAAGCCGTTCGCGGTGATGGTGCGCGACCTCGCCGCGGCCGAGGCCCTGTGCCGCATCGGCGTGCTCGAGCGGCAGCTGCTGACGGGCCCGGCGAGGCCGATCGTCCTGCTCGAGGCGGCGCCCACCGCCCGACACGCCCTCGCCCGCTCGGTCGCGTCCGGCAACCGCCGCCTGGGCGTCTTCCTGCCGTACGCGCCGCTCCACCACCTGCTGCTGGCCGACCTCGACCGGCCGCTCGTCCTGACCTCGGGCAACCTCACCGACGAGCCCCTCGCCACCGACGACGGCGACGCCCGGGTCCGCCTCGCCGGCCTCGCGGACGGATTCCTGTCCCACGACCGCGAGATCCGCGCCCGCTACGACGATTCGGTGACGCGGGTGGTCGCGGGGCGCGAGAGCGTGGTCCGCCGGGCGCGCGGCTATGCACCCGAGGCCATGCCGCTGCCGATCGCGGCGCCCGTCCCGCTGCTCGCCGTGGGCGCCGAGCTCAAGCACACCTTCACGCTCGCCCGCGGAGCGCGCGCCCACGTGGCGCCCCACAACGGCGACCTCGAGGACCTGGCCACGCACCGCGCGTTCACCGACGGCCTCGCCCACCTCTCGCGGCTGCTCGCACTCGAGCCGGAGATCGCCGTCCACGACCTCCACCCGGAGTACCTGTCCACCAAGCACGCCGTCGCTCGGTTCCCCGCGAGCAAGCGCATCGCCGTCCAGCACCACCACGCGCACGTCGCAGCGTGCGCCGCGGAGCACGGCATCAGCGGCCCGTTCCTGGGCGTCGCCTACGACGGCCTGGGCATGGGCGACGACGGCACGCTCTGGGGCGGCGAGCTCCTGCTCGCCGACCTGCGCGGCTACCGCCGGCTCGCCCGCTTCGCCCGGGCGCCGCTCCCGGGCGGCGCGCTGGCAGTCAGGCGGCCGTACCGGATGGCGCTGGGCTACCTGTTCGGCGTCGAGGCGTGCGGGGACGAGCGGCCCGGCGTGCCCGACGCGGAGGAGGCCGCGGCCCGCCTGCTCGCCCGCCTCGACCCGCGCGAGACGGCCGTGGTGCGGACCCAGATCGCGCGCCGGCTCAACGCCCCGGTCGCCTCGTCGGCCGGGCGGCTGTTCGACGCCGCCGCAGCGCTGCTCGGCATCCGCGATGTGGCCGAGTACGAGGCGCAGGCGGCGATCGACCTCGAGCTCGCCGCCGGCGACCGTCGGGCGGACCCGCTGCCGTACCGCCTCTGGCGCGACGACGGCCTGCTCGTCTACGACCCGCGGCCGACCTTGACGGCGCTGCTCGTCTCGGGCGGGTCGGCGGGGGCACTCGCCGCGCGCTTCCAGGCAACCATCACCGAGGTGACCTGCGAACTCCTCGCGGACGCCCGGGAGCGCACCGGGGTGCGGGAGGTCTGCCTCTCGGGCGGCGTGTTCCAGAACCGCCGCCTGGCGTCGGCGCTCTTGCGCCGGCTGGCGTCGGACGGTCTCGAGCCGTACATCAACCGCCAGGTCCCCGTGAACGACGGCGGGGTGAGCTATGGTCAGGCCGCGGTCGCCGCGGCGCGTCTCGCAGCCGGCGCCTCGGGCGCGCCGGAGCAGGAGGGCTGACACGATGTGCCTGGGGATCCCGGGTCGGATCACCGAGATCCGCGACGAGGCCGGGCTGGCCATGGGAAAGGTGGACTTCGGCGGCGTTCGCAAGGACGCCTGCCTCGCCTACCTGCCGGATGCCCGGCTGGGCGACTACGTGATCGTCCATGTCGGCTTCGCCATCAGCAAGGTGGACGAGGCCGAGGCGATCAAGACCCTCCAGATCCTCGACGAGATGGGCGTCATGGAGCCCGAGCTCATGACCCTGGGCCCCGGCATGGACCAGCCCGCGGTCATCAGCGACGAGGACCCGTCGATCCTGGTGTTCGACCCCGCGCAGCCGCGCTCCTCGATGCCCGGTCCAGCGTCATGAAGTACCTCGACGAGTACCGCGACCCCGTACTCGCGAAGAAGCTGCTGGCCGAGATCCACCGCATCACCACGCGGCCGTGGACCCTCATGGAGGTGTGCGGCGGCCAGACGCACACGATCGTCAAGCAGGGGATCGACGAGGCCCTGCCAGAGGGCGTCCGGATGATCCACGGCCCGGGCTGCCCGGTCTGCGTGACGCCGCTCGAGCAGGTGGACAAGGCGCTCGCCATCGCTGCCCGCCCCGACGTGATCTTCACCAGCTACGGCGACATGCTGCGCGTGCCCGGCTCCAGCACGGACCTGCTCGCCCTCAAGGCCCGGGGCGCCGATGTGCGCATCGTCTACAGCCCGCTCGACGCGGTGAAGATCGCGCTCGCGAACCCGTCGCGGCAGGTGGTGTTCTTCGCGGTGGGCTTCGAGACCACGGCACCCGCCAACGCGATGTCCGTGGCCGAGGCCGCGCGCCGGGGCATCGACAACTACAGCGTGCTCGTCTCGCACGTGCTGGTCCCACCCGCGATGACCGCGCTCCTCGAGTCGCCCCGCAACCAGGTGCAGGGGTTCCTCGCCGCCGGCCACGTGTGCGCGATCATGGGCTGGACGGAGTACGAGCCCATCGCCGAGCGGTACAGGGTGCCCATCGTGGTCACCGGCTTCGAGCCCCTCGACCTGCTCGAGGGCATCTACATGGCCGTCCGCCAGCTCGAGGAGGGGCGGCACGAGGTGGAGAACCAGTACTCGCGGGCGGTCACCCGCGAGGGCGTGCCGCTGGCCCAGCAGCAGGTCCTCAAGGTGTTCGAGGTGGGCCCGCGCAAGTGGCGCGGCGTGGGCGAGATCCCGATGTCGGGCTATCGGCTGCGGCCCGAGTATGCCCGCTTCGACGCCGAGCAGAAGTTCGACGTGGGCGACATCCGCACCAACGAGCACCCGGCGTGCATCGCGGGGGCGATCCTGACCGGCGAGAAGGTGCCGCTCGACTGCACGGCCTACGGGACGCTGTGCACGCCCCGGCAGCCGCTCGGCGCGCCGATGGTCTCGTCCGAGGGCACCTGCGCGGCGTTCTTCGCGGCCGGCCGCGGCCTCAAGGCGGGCGGCGGCTTCAGCCCGGCGCTCCCGCTGATCCAGGTCGCGTCGACGGAGGCCAGCCGATGACGACCGAACGCGAGCCGGCGGTCACCCTCGACGCCGAGGGCGTCGCCTGTCCGGCGCCCATCCCCGAGGACCAGCGCGTGATTCTGGGCCACGGCTCCGGCGGTCAGCTGTCGGCCGCCCTGATGCGCGACCTGCTGGCTCCGGCGCTGTCGGCCGCGTCCCCGGGCGGCGTGCTCAACGACGCTGCGGTGCTCGAGGTGGGGGGCGCGCGCCTCGCGTTCACCACCGACTCGTTCGTGGTGTCGCCCATCCGGTTCCCGGGCGGCGACATCGGCGAGCTGGCGGTGAACGGCACGCTCAACGACCTCGCCATGATGGGGGCGACGCCCGTCGCGATCAGCCTCGCCTACGTGATCGAGGAGGGCCTGCCGCTCGAGGATCTGCGCGCCGTCACGGTGTCGGCCGCGGCGGCCGCGAAGAGGGCGGGCGCCCAGATCGTCACCGGAGACACGAAGGTCGTGGGCCGGGGCGCCGCCGACAGGTTGTTCGTCAACACCGCGGGGATCGGCCTCGTCCGCCAGGGCGTGGCGCCGGCCGCCGACCGTGCGCAGCCGGGCGACGCCGTGATCCTGTCCGGCCCGATCGGCCTTCACGGGGTGGCGGTCATGAGCGTCCGCGAGGGCCTCGAGTTCGAGGTGGAGATCGCATCGGACACGCAGTCGCTGGCCGGCCTCGCGGCGGCGATCACCGCGGTCGAGCCCGACGTCCATGTCCTGCGCGACCCCACGCGCGGCGGCCTGTCGTCGGCGCTCAACGAGATCGCGCAGGCGTCGGGCGTGGGCATGGTCCTCGACGAGCCCGCCGTGCCCATCCCGGGCCCGGTCCGCGCCGCGTGCGAGTTCCTGGGTCTCGACCCGCTCCACGTCGCCAACGAGGGCAAGCTGGTCGCGGTCGTGCCGGCGGCCTCCGCTGACGCCGTGCTCGCCGCCATGCGCGCCACCCCCGAGGGTGCCGAGGCGGCGAGGATCGGCGAGGTCGTCGCCGAGCACCCGGGCATGGTTACGATGCGCACGCTGGTGGGCAGCGAGCGGATCGTGGACATGCTGGTGGGGGAGCAGCTGCCCCGGATCTGCTGAGGGGCGTCGGGCCGGTGGGGCGGACCGTGTCGGTCGCCGGTCCACACAGCCGGCCGCGGTCCGCGTCAGCGGGATCGGCGCGCCCCATGCGCCCGCCTTAGAATCCCGCCCGGAAGCGTCGGCCGTGGAGCCGACCTTCGTGCGCCCCGCGCACGCAATCCGGAGACGCGATGCAGCCCCACGCGATCACCCTGCTCGGCACCGGCCTGATCGGGGACTTCTACACGATGACGCTCCACGGGCAGCGAGGGGCGGATCGCGTCCGCGTCGCGTACTCGCGCACGGAGGACCGCGGCCGGGCGTTCAGCGAGCGGTGGGCCATCCCGGAGCACACGACCGACCTGGAGGCCGCGATCCGGCACCCCGAGACCGACGTCGTGGTCGTGGCGCTGCCGAACCACCTCCACGAAGAGGCCGTGAAGGCGGTCGCCGCCGCCGGCAAGGCGGTCCTGTGCACCAAGCCGCTGGGCCGCAACGCGGACGAGGCCAGGCGCATGCTCGAGGCGGTGGAGCAGGCGGGCGTCTTCGCGGGCTACCTCGAGGATCTGTGCTACACGCCCAAGACGCTCAAGGCGGTCAGGTCGGTCGAGGACGGCGCCCTGGGCGCGGTGACCTGGGTCCGCTCGCGCGAGGCGCACCCCGGGCCGCACAGCGCGTGGTTCTGGGACGGGCGGCTGACGGGCGGCGGCGCGATCATCGACCTCGGCTGCCACTGCATCGAGATCATCCGCAACTTCGTCGGCAAGGGGAACCGGCCGGTGTCGGTGATGTGCACCACGGACACGCTGGTCCACCCGATCGAGGACGAGGACAACGCCATCGCGCTGGTCCGCTTCGAATCGGGCGCGATCGGCCAGTTCGAGGTCAGCTGGACGTTCCGCGGCGGGATGGACCTGCGCGACGAGGTCGCGGGCACCCACGGCACCATCTGGCTCAACCACTTCCTCCGGACCGGCTTCGAGATGTTCACCGCCGGGGGCAGCGGGGGGTACATCGCCGAGAAGGCGGAGACCGCCGCCGGCTGGCTGTTCCCCGTGGGGGACGAGGTGGCCGAGCTGGGGTACGTGGACATGTTCACCGACATGTTCAATGCCATCGACGGCGGCGGCGCCCCGCGCGAGACCTTCTATGACGGCTACGTGGTCAACGCCGTCATGGACGCCGCGTACCGCTCCGCCAAGTCCGGCTCCTGGGAGCCGGTGGACCTGTTCGAGTGGCGGGGCGGCAGCACGCCGAGGATCACCGCGCGGGGGGAGGCCTTCGAGGGGGGCACGGTCATCAAGCGCGAGGTCCTGCCGGACGGACGGGTCAAGATGATCCTCAAGGAGCCGAACGGCGACTACGTCGACCGCATCGTCGCCGGCGCATGAGCGGCGCGACGGCCGGCGCCTCTCCCGCGCTCGAGATCCTGCCCGCTGAGACCTGGGCAGCGGTCGTCGCCGAGCGGCTCGTCGGCCGCCTCGAGGCCAACCCCGGGCTTCGCGTCTGCCTGCCGACCGGCCACACGCCGGCACCGCTGTACGACCGCCTGGGCGAGCTCGACCGGGCCGAGCCCGGGCGCTGGGCGCGGGCCACGGTCGTCCTCCTCGACGAGTTCACGGGGTTGCCCCAGGGCGACCCGTCGCGATTCGACCGCTGGGTCCGGAGCGCCCTGATCGACCGCCTGGCGCCCCCGCCCCGCTTCATCCCGATCGATGTCGACGGAGGCGACATGAACGCGGCCGTGGCACGCCACGACGCCGCGGCGATGGGCCTCGACATCGCGGTGGTCGGCCTCGGCCTCAACGGGCACATCGGGCTGAACGAGCCCGGTTCGAGCCCGGCCGACGAGACTCGGGTGGTCCGCCTCGCGGCGTCGAGCCAGGAGGCCGCCACGACCCGCTACGGCGCGACCCGGACGCCGACCGCCGGGATCACGATCGGCCTGGCCCGGCTCCTCGAAGCGGGCGAGATCTGGCTGCTCGTCACCGGCGAGCGCAAGGCAGGGGTCCTGCGCCGTGCGCTCCGTGAGCCGGAGGGCTCGGACTGTCCGGCGTCGTACCTGCGTCGCCACCCGCGCTTGGTCGTGTTCGCTGACGAGGCGGCGGCGACCCTGCTCTGACGGGTGCTCGGAGAACGGCCGCGTTCGTCCTGCACCGTGTCAGGCGGCCGACCCGTCCTGCGTCATGTCGGCGGCCGGGACGCCAGCGGCGACCCAGCGGGCCAGCCCGTCCCGCCCGAACAGCTCGTCGGCGACCATCGCCGCGGCGCCCATGACCCCGGCCAGCGCGCCCAGCGACGAGCGCTGGATGAGGAGGTCGCGGGTCGCCAGCGGCAGGGACCGGCGGTAGACGGTCTCGCGGATCGCCGCCAGGAGCGCATCGCCGCTGCGCGCGACGCCGCCGCCGACGACGATCAGCGAGGGGTTGAAGAAGTTCACGACGCCCGCCAGCATGGTGCCCACCTGGCGGCCGGCCGCCTGCAGGAGCTCCAGCGCGACCGGGTCCCCGAACGAGGCGGCGATGGCCACGTCCTCCGCGGTGACCGTCTGGCCGCGATCGAGCGCTGCAGCCAGGCGCGCGCTCCGCCCGCTCCGCGCTGCCTCCTCGCCGTCGCGCGCGAGCGCTGCGCCGCCCGCCAGCGCCTCGAGGCAGCCGACGTTGCCGCAGCGGCAGACCACCGCCCGGGCCCCCGCCACTTGGATGTGCCCGACGTCGCCCGCCGCGCCCTGGGCACCTCGGTGCAGCCGCCCGTCGGAGATGATCCCGGCGCCGATCCCCGTGCCCACCTTGACGACCACCACGTTGTCGTGGCCCGCGGCGATCCCCGAATGCCACTCGCCGAGGGCCAGGACGTTGACGTCGTTGTCAACCCACACGGGCGCTCCGTACCGGGCGACGAAGCGCTCCCGGATCGGGTAGCCGTCCCAGCCGGGCATGATCGGCGGCGAGATCGAGCGGCCCGTGCCGAACTCTACCGGGCCGGGCACGCCGATCCCGATTGCCCACGCCCGGCCGGCGGTGCCGCGGGTTCCCGACTGCAGGCGCTCGAACAGCTCCTCGACGCGGCCGAGTACGGCGTCCGGCCCCGACGCGACATCCGTCGGCTCGTCAAGGTGCCCCAGGATCCGTCCGTCCAGGGTGGTCACGGCCACGTCGATCGACGTCGCCCCGAGATCGGCGACCAGCAGGTGTCCCGCATGCGCCTGGAAGGAGAGCTGGCGTGGCGGCCGACCGCCCGTGCTGGGCCCGGGGTCGCCTTCCACCACCAGGCCGCGGTCGATCAGCTCGGACACGCGCTGGGCAACCACGCTGCGTGACAGGCCCGTTCGGCCGACCAGCTCGGCGCGGGATCGCGACCGGCCGAAGCGGATCTCGTCGAGCACGGCCACCAGGGCGTCGAGCGCCTCGTCCGGCAGCGGCCCCTGTTGACCCGACACGGCGTCCACGCCCCGATCATAGCCGCCATCCCGCGGACCGGGCTGCGAACTTTTGCCGTCCATCCGTCAAAGCGCCGTCATCTGTGGGCGAATCGATGCGCGATGCACGTCACGACCGGCAGGCAGCCAGCGTGCAATTCCCGTCGGAACCTACAGCGATACGCACGACAAGTCCTCGATGGCGACGTTTCAGACAGGCCGAATCGCCCTTCTCGTCAAGACGGACCCGTATAGACTGGTCGAACCACCGACGACCCGTTCGACAGCCGATCCGGCAACCGTGCGAGGAACAAGCGGCCCATGCAGCGTCGCTCAGACATCGGCACCGCCGTCATCGGCAGCGGCTTCATCGGCACCGTCCACATCGAGGCGCTGCGGCGCATCGGCGTGCGGGTCGCGGGGCTCCTCGAGGCGTCGCCCGAGCTCGGCGAGCGGCGCGCGGCCGAGCTCGGCCTGCCCCGCGCGTACGCCTCGCTGGAGGAGCTGCTCGCGGACGACGCCGTGCAGGCCGTGCACGTCACCTCGCCCAACGAGCTGCACTTCCCGCAGGTCAGGGAGGTCCTGGCCGCAGGCCGCCACGTCGTGTGCGAGAAGCCGCTGGCGCTGACCTCGGCCGAGTCGCGGGAGCTCGTCCGGCTGGCCGCGGCGAGCGGGCTGGTCAACGCCGTCAACTTCAACATCCGCTGGTACCCCCTCAACCAGCACGTCGCCGCGATGGTGCGGGCGGGGGAGCTGGGCGACGTCCGCCTCGTGACCGGGCGCTACTTCCAGGACTGGCTGCTGTACGACACCGACTGGAACTGGCGCCTCGAGCGCGACCGGGGCGGCCCGCTGCGCGCGGTCGGCGACATCGGCAGCCACTGGCTGGACCTGACCGGCTTCCTCACCGGCCTGCGCGTCGAGGCGGTGATGGCCGACCTGACCACGTTCATCCCGGTGCGCCGCAGGCCCGCGGGCGAGGTCACGACCTTCTCGACCGAGCGAGCCGCGGAGACGGTTCCGGTCGAGGTCCGGACCGAGGACGCGGCGTCGATCCTGCTGCGCTACGAGGGGGGCGCCCGGGGCTCGGTCGACATCAGCCAGGTCTCGCCCGGCCGCAAGAACAGCCTCGCCTACCAGGTCGACGGCTCCTCCTCCGCCGTCGCGTGGGATTCGGAGCAGCCGGACTCGCTGTGGATCGGCCATCGGGACCGGCCCAACGAGCAGCTGCTCCGCAACCCCGCCCTGATGAACGCGGACGGGGCGGCCGCCGCGCGGCTGCCCGGCGGCCACGCGGAGGGCTTCGCCGACACGTTCGCCGCCGTGTTCGCCGCCGTGTACGCGGACGTCCTCACGGGCCGCCCGTCGAAGGCCCCGCGCTACGCGACGTTCGCCGCGGGCCACGAGGAGATGGCCATCGGCGACGCGGTCCTCGAGAGCTCCCGCACCGGCCGCTGGGCTCGGGTGGCCCGGTGACCGGCATCCAGACCCGCACCAGCACGCCGCCCCACTGCATCCCGGAGGAGCAGCCGCGATGAAGCTCGGCTTCCTTACCGCCCCGTTCCCTGAGTCCCCCCTCATGGATGTCGCCGACTGGGCCGCGTCTGAGGGCTTCGAGGTCCTCGAGATCGCCTGCTGGCCGCGCTCGGGCGGCGAGGCGCGCCGCTATGCCGGCACCAGCCACATCGACGTCGCCCACCTGTCCGCCTCGCAGGCGCGGGACGTCCGGGCGGAGCTCGACGCGAAGGGGCTCGCGGTCTCGGGCTTGGGCTACTACCCGAACCCGCTGCACCCGGACCCGCAGCACCGGGCGTCCGTGATCGCGCACCTGCGGAAGGTCATCGACGCCGCCGAGCTCCTGGACGTCCCGCTCGTCAACACGTTCATGGGCGGCGACGGCGCCAGGAACCAGGACCAGAACTGGGAGGAGGCCCTGCGCGTCTGGCCCGACATCGTGGCCTACGCGCAGGACCACGGGCGGAAGATCACCATCGAGAACTGCCCGATGCTGTTCTCCTACGACGAGTGGCCGGGCGGGCACAACATCGCCACGACCCCCCGCATGTGGCGCCGGATCCTCGAGCAGTGGGAGGGGACGATTGGGCTCAACTTCGACCCCAGCCACCTGGTCCTCCAGATGATCGACATCGGGAGGTTCCTGCGGGAGTTCGGGGGGCACGTCCTCCACTACCAGGCCAAGGACCTGATGATCGACCGCGACGGCCTGTACGAGCGCGGGATCTTCAGCATGGGCATGGGCTGGCAGGTGCCGCGCATCCCGGGCCTCGGCGAGGTGGACTGGGGGGTGGTCCACGGCGAGCTGTACCGGGCGGGGTACGAGGGCGACTGCATCATCGAGCACGAGGACCGGCGCTTCGAGGGGACAGACGCCAAGGTCGAGCAGGGCCTCCTGATCGCCCGGGACGTCCTGCGCCCGTACTGCCACTGCACGGCGATCGACTTCTCCGTCAGCGAGGGTTGACGCTCGGAGGGGC
>JAKAMV010000031.1 GCA_021812735.1 Chloroflexota bacterium
GCCCCCGGCGCACCCGCCGGCCCGCTGCCCACGCCGGAGCAGCGGCGGATCATCGAGGCGCCGGACGGGCCCGTGGTGGTGATCGCCGGCGCCGGCACCGGGAAGACCAGCGTCATCGTGGAGCGGGTGCGCTGGCTGCTGGAGACGTACGGGCGCCGGACCCCGGGCGCGCGCGCCTGGATCGCGGCTGAGCCCCGAGAACGGCACGGCAACCCGTTCGCCGGGCCACTGGTGCCCGAGCAGCTGCTCGTGCTGACCTACAACGTGAAGGCGGCGGCCGAGCTCGCGGAGCGGCTCGACAGCGTCGTTGGGTCCGCGACCAGGGCCCGGATGACGGTCAGCAACTTCCACAGCTTCTGCCAGCACGTGTTGACTGAGAGCGCGGCGGACGCGGGGCTCCCCTCCGCCCCGGAGGTGCTCGACGGGCCCGCCCAGCTGCTCCTGCTGCGGGATCTGCGGCCGGAGCTCGGCTTGCGCTACTACAACGAGTTCTCCCACAAGGCGCTGGTGGACTTCATCAACCGGGCCAAGGACGAGCTCGTCACGCCAGAAGAGGTGGCCCGGTTCGCCGAAGTGGAGCGCGAGGAGTACGAGCGCCGCTACGGCGGGCGTTTCGCCGATGCCGAGGCGCGCCTGCTGGCTGCCGGCAGCCTGGACCCGTTGCGGGCGGTCCAGAAGGCGTACGCCGGCACGCGGGCGGCCCAGCGGGCAGACGAGCTGGGCCTGCCGCCCCGATCGGCCAAGCCAGACGACCCGACCCGAATCGCGGAGCGCGAGGCCCGCCGGACGATGGCCGGCGACGGCACAGCTCGACCGATGGCCCAGTTCGCGGTCGAGGACGTGCCGCGGATCCGGGCGCTGGCGGCGACGTACGAGCGGGACGGCGCCGCGCTCGAGGTGCTGCGCGTCCGGGAGCTGGCCTCGACGTACGCGGTGTACCAGGCGGAGTTGGCACGGCGCAGCGCGCTCGACTTCGGCGAGCAGATCACACTCGTCGCCCGTCTGTTCAAGCGCCGCCCCAACGTCCTGCGACGCTGGCAGCGCCAGTACCGCTACATCCTGGTCGACGAGTTCCAGGACGCCAACGTCGCGCAGATCGAGCTCGTGGAGCTGCTCGGCCGAACGCCGGACCGGCCGGACAACGTCATGGTGGTCGGTGACGACGACCAGTCGATCTACCGGTTCCGTGGGGCCAGCTTCGCGGCCTTCAGCGAGTTCATGGACCGCTTCGCCCGGGCGCCCGCACACGAGCCGACCGCTCCGCCGCCCGGGCCGCCGCCGGTGCTGCGGATCGAGCGCAACTTCCGGTCAGTGGACCGGGTCCTGGCGTTGGCAAACCGGCTGATCGCGGGGAACGCGAGCCGATTCGACCCCGGCAAGGAGCTCCACACCGAACGCGAGGCGGGCGCGCCCGTGACCCTGCACGTGTGCGCCAATGAGGAGGACCAGGCCGTCGCCATCGTGGACGCGGTGCGGGCGCTGGCGGGCCCCTCATCCGGTCCCCCGGGCCGTCCGTGGCGGGATGTGGCGGTGCTCTACCGCAAGCACAAGCACCGCGACGCCATCATCGACCGGCTCCGTGCCGAGGACGTTCCCTACACCGTCGTGGGCGGGCTGGCGCTGTTCGAGACGCCGGAGATCCGTGACCTCGAGGCGGCGATGCGCGCGATCGCGAACCCAGAGGACGACGCCTCGCTGGTGCGCATGCTCACCGCGGGCCCGTGGCGGCTCGATGCACTGGAGGTGCTCGCCGTCACGCGCGACGCCAACTTCGACCGCAGCCGCGTCGCCGTCGCGGTCGAGCGGCTGGTGCGGACCGGCGAGGCGATGCGCGACGTGCAGCACCCGGACGCGTCCGCGCCCGACCACCTGGCGACCCGCGATCGGGCGTCGCTGCCGGTGGCGCCGGACCTGCGCGCCAAGCTGCGCCGCGTCCGTGACGCGCTCAACGAGCTCAGCCCGCTGGCTTGGCGGGAGGGGCCGCACACGGTGGTCGAGCGCTACCTCGAGAGGTCGGGCACGGTGCTCGACCTGCTCGCCGCGGGGACGCTCGAGGCGCGTCGCTCCGTGGTCAACATCGCGAGCTTCCTGCGCTTCGCGGCCGAGTGGCAGGAGGCCAGCCCGCAGCGCTCGCTGGCGGACTTCGTCGGCTACCTCGACGCGTACAAGGCTGCCGGCGGCGAGCTCCCCACCAGCGTCGAGCTCTCGGAGGACGCCGAGGGCGTGCGGCTGATGACGCTCTACCAGGCCAAGGGCCTCGAGTTCCCGGTGGTCGTCGTCCCGGACCTCGTGGACGGCGAGTGGCCCGTCCGGGAGCAGGGCGGCGGACTGTTTCCCAGGGAGCTGCTACGCGAACAGGCCCCGGCCGGTGACCTCCACCTCGACGAGGAGCGCCGCCTCCTCTACGTCGCCATCACCCGGGCCCAGGATCGTCTGATCCTCGCCACCCACGACCGGGACGGCACGCGGCAGCCGTCGGTGTTCGTGGACGAGCTCCGGGCCGGCGCCGGCGACGAGCTGCTGGTGGCGGACCGGACGCGGCACGAGGCGACACCGCCGCCCGAACCCACCGAGCCGGCCGAGGACGACGGTCGGGCCTCGGGCGAGGACGCGGCCGAACTGGCGGCCGCGATCGCCGAGGCGCGCCGGGTGATGCCGCTGCCGACGGCCCGCGAACGGCGGCTCGCGCTGCGGCTGCGGGCGGCGGAGCTAGTAGGGCTGCTCGAGGGGACCGCCCCCGATCACCCCGAGGGCCCGAGCGCGCGCGAGGCCTTCGCGGCGCGCCTGGCCGACATCGGGCGGAGCGCGGCGATGCGGGCGGACCGGGCGCGGGCGGCCGGCCTGGACCCGCTGACGTTCCGAGACGTGGCGGCCGACTCGGGCGTCGGCGCCAGCCTGTTCGCGGTCGCCCCGCTGCCGCCGCGGTTCTCCTACTCGTCGCTCGACGCGTACGAGCGCTGCCCGCTCATGTACGCCTTCTCCTACGTCTACCGGATGCCCGAGCCCGCCCGGCCCCGAGCGCCGCTCGCGTTCGGGAGCACGGCGCACGAGGCGTTCGAGGCGTTCACCCGGGAGCGTCGCGAACGCCTGGCGCGGGGCGAGCCCGGGCCCACGCGCGAGGATCTGGAGCAGATGTTCGGGTCGCGCTGGACGCCGCAGGCGTTCGGGGACAAGGAGACGGAGGGCGCGTTCGGGCGCAAGGTCGGTCAGCTCCTGGAGAACTTCTGGGCGGGCGAGGTTGCGAGCGCCTCGGAGGCGCTCGCCGAGGAGCAGGAGTTCACGCTCGTCATCGATCCGGGCGACGGCATGCCGCCGGTGCGGATCTACGGCGAGATCGACCGCATCGACCGGCTCGAGTCGGGCGGCATCGAGGTGATCGACTACAAGACCGGCAGCCCGCAGTCGCAGAAGGGCGTGCACGAGAACCTGCAGCTGACGATCTACGCCCTGGCCTGCCGTGACGCCCTGGGCCTCGGCACGCCGGAGCGTGTCACCCTCTACTACACCGAGCTGGGCCAGCGGATGTCGACCACCCGGACCGACGCGCAGCTCGACGCGGCACGTCAGGAGCTGGTCGCGCGCGTTCAGCCCATTCGCGCCGGGGCGTTCCATGCCATGCCCGGCGCCGTCTGCCACCGCTGCGACTTCACCGCGATGTGCCCGGATCGGGCGCTCTGACCTGGGCCTCGGGTCGCGCCAGGGGCGCCGCCAGGGACCCGGGCGGCCGGTGCAGGGCGGCGAGCCGCCCGCGGACGAGGACCTCGATGCGGGTGGCGGCCTCCACCGCGAGCGTGTGCTCCCAGAGCCGCACGACCGTCCAGCCCTCGGCGGCCAGCAGCGCGTCGGTCTCGGCGTCGCGGGCCGCGTTGGCGGCGATCTTGGGGCCCCAGTAGTCGGGATTCGTGGCGGGCATCTGGAAGTGCTCGGGACAGCCGTGCCAGAAGCAGCCGTCGAGGAATACGGCCACCCTGGCGCGGGTGAAGACGAGATCGGCTGAACGGCGGACGCCCCAGACGGGTCGCACCGCGACGCGGTACCGGAGCCCCCTCGCATGGACGGCCGACCGCACCGCGAGCTCCGGCCGCGTGTCCCGCGACCGGTTCGCCTGCATCGTCTTGCGGTTGGCGGCCGAGGACGCCCAGGAGCCCTCCGGCGGCTGGTAGCCGACCCGGCTGCTGCTGGCGGGCGGCGGCTTGGGCTTGGCGCGACGCTTCGGCACGCGCACAGGGTAGATGGGAGGCGCTCCGGATGGTCCGCGGCACCGCTCCAGGTGCGCCGCCGCCTCCTGCGTGTCGAAGTTGATGGCCGCAATGGCGGGCGAGCCGCGACGGCAATCCTGCGTTGAGCGTCCGCTGCTAGCCTTCGGGCGTGCCCCGACTCGATCCCGACGCCCTCCTCGCCGATCTCGACCCTGAGCAGCGAGAGGCCGTCCTCGCCACCGGCGGCCCGGTGGCGATCCACGCCGGTGCCGGCTCGGGCAAGACCCGCGTCATCAGCCGCCGGACCGCCTACGCCGTCGCCACGGGGATGGTTCACCCTGGGCAGGTCCTGGTGGTGACCTTCACGGACAAGGCGGCCGGCGAGATGGCGGAGCGGCTCCGCGGCCTCGGGCTGCCCGGCGTCACGGCGCGGACCTTCCACGCCCAGGCCCTGAGCCAGCTGCGGCACTTCTGGCCGGACCGCCACGACGGCGCGCCGCTGCCCGCGCTCCTCGACTTCAAGCTGCCGATGGTGGGGAGGCTGGCGCGGCAGCTCCCCGGCCACTACCGGTTCACCCCGGCCAAGGACCTCGCCGACGAGATCGAGTGGGCCAAGGCGCACCGCGTGCCGCCGCGCGCGTACGAGGCGGCCGCGGAGGTGGCAGCCCGCGAGCCGCCGATCCCGGCCGACCTGTTCCTCCGCGTCTACGACGGCTACGAGCGAGCGAAGGCTCGGGCGGGCCGCATCGACTTCGACGACCTCCTGCTCGAGACCGTCGCCCTGCTCGAGTCGGACGAACCGGCGGCCTCGCTCGTCCGCGCCCGCAAGTCGTGGTTCAGCGTGGACGAGTACCAGGACACGAGCCCGCTCCAGCAGCGGCTGCTCGAGCTGTGGCTCGGCGAACGGCGCGACCTGTGCGTGGTGGGCGACGAGGACCAGACGATCTACACGTTCACGGGCGCGACCTCGGCGTTCCTCGCCTCGTTCGCCCAGCGCTGGCCCGGGGCCCGCGAGGTGACCCTCGTCCGCAACTACCGCTCTTCTCCGCAGGTGCTCGGGATGGCGAACCGGCTGCTCGCGGGCGAGGGTCGGGTGAAGCGGCTCGTGGCCACTCGGCCGGACGGCCCGGAGCCGGTGATCGCGCGCCACGCCTCGGCACAGTCGGAGCTCGACGCGCTCGTCGCGTGGATCGGCGCCCGTGTGCGCGCGGGCACGGCGCCCAGCGAGGTCGCGGTGCTGGTCCGCGTGAACGCGCAGCTGGTGCCCGTGGAGGCGGCCCTGACGCGGGAGGGCATCCCGTACCAGGTGCGCGGCGTGCCGTTCTACGGGCGGCCCGAGGTCCGCGGCGCCCTCGCCGCGCTGCGACGCCTGTCGGGCGCCGCGGGTCACGCGGCCCACCTGCGCGGGGCCGAGCTGGCAGCCGAGGTCGAGGCCCGGTGGCGCCGGGATGTGGGCCTCGAGGATGACGAGGCAGCCGCCCGAGAGCGCGGCGACGAGGCCCGCGAGCGACAGGCATCGCTCGATACGCTGCTCGCGATCGTCGAGGCGGTGATCGTCGACGACCCCGCGGCAGACGCCACCAACGTGCTGGCCGAGCTCGAGTCGCGGGCCGCCCGGGAGCGCGAGGGCTCGGCCGACGGCGTGAACCTGCTGACGTACCACCGCGCCAAGGGCCTCGAGTGGGACGCCGTGGCGCTGCCGTCGTTGGAGGAGGGCCTGCTGCCCGTCCGCCAGGCTGGCGAGGACCCGGCCGCGCTGGCCGAGGAGCGTCGGCTGCTCTATGTCGGGATCACGCGGGCGCGGGAGCACCTGCTGCTCTCGTGGAGTGAGTCGCGGCCCGGGCGCGGGGGCAGCGAGGGGCGGCGACGGCCAAGCCGGTTCCTGGCCGGCCTCCGGCGGCCGCCTCCGACGGTGCAGCGGCCGGGCAGGACCGCGAGTCCCGCAAGCCGCCCGGCGGCACCCAGCCCCCGGTCGGGCGTCGGCTCGCGGCCCGACCCTGTCCTCGACGCCCTCCGAGCCTGGCGCCGCGAGAAGGCGCGCGAGCTCGGCCAGCCGTCCTACGTCATCGCCCACGACGCAACGCTGGCGGCCATCGCCGCGGTCCGCCCGGCCACCATCGAGGCGCTGTGGCGGGTCAAGGGGATCGGGCCCGCGAAGGCCGATCGGTTCGGTCTCGAGATCCTCGCCGCGGTCGCCGCGGGCCTGGACCTCGACGGGAAGGACGGCTGAGGGCGGGCTCCGTGCGCGCGGCGGCCGTCAGGCGGCGAGGTCGCGCCTCCGGAACGCCCACAGCGCGGCGATCCAGCCCCCGAGGGCGACGATGGCGAACAGGGCCAGGTCGCCCACCGGCGCCACCCCCTCGTCGATCAGCGCCGTGGTCCGGAAGTGGTCCCAGGCGGACAGCGGGGCGAGCCAGGCCCAGTCCCTGGAGACCTGGGTGATGACGAAGATCGCATACATGGCGAAGATCACCCCGCCCACGATGCCCGAGGCGCGGCCACGACTGAGCGTCGCCACGGACAGCAGCGTGGTGGGACCCGCGATGGCGCAGCCGAACGCGAACGACAGCAGGCCCGCGAGCGCATACGCGCCGAGGTCGAACACGTTGCCGGTGGCCGCGGCCGCGAGCCACAGCCCGAGCACCGCAGCCGCGGCCAGGCCCGCCATCACCAGCGCCTGGGCCGCGATGTTGGTGGCGAGGTAGCGGGTGCGCGAGAGCGGCGTCGCCAGCGGCAGGTCGAGGAAGCCGCGGTCGAGGTCGGCCGCCACGGCCCGCGTCCCGAGCAGCAGGGCCGCCGCGGTCGCGATGATCGGCCACAGCCAGCTGGCGATGTAGGTGGTGAAGAGGACCCCCGGGTCGGACAGCACCCCCGTCATCCCGAAGGCGGCGAGGAACTCCTTGGGGAAGGTGTGCATGTACTCGGCCATCAGCGCGTCGTTGGCCTTGAGGACCGGGTACATGACGCCAATGATCGCGCCGTAGGCGGCCACCGAGATGGCGAGCCAGGCGCCGAGCGACCGGCAGCGCCGGAGCTCGAGACGGAACGCAGTCATGCCGGCACCTCCTGGCCCTCCGCTGCGCCGTGCGCGTCGGGGACCGGCTCGTCGCCGCGGTACAGGCGCAGGAACAGGTCCTCCACGTCGGGCGTGGTGATCGCGACGTCCTCGACCCGGAAGTCCGCGATCCGGGCCAGCAGCGCGTTCACGTCCCCCCGGACCATCAGGTGGACCTCGCGGCCCGTCATCGCCACGACCTCCACGTTGGGCAGCGCGAATGCATCTCCCGGCGGCGGCGCGGCCAGGACGAGGTTGACCGAGCGCCAGTGCGTCCCCATCAGGTCGCCCACCGTGCTCACCTCAGCGAGCCGGCCGCCGCGGATGATCGCGACCCGGTCGCACGCGCGCTCTACCTCGACGAGGTTGTGGCTGGACAGGAACATCGTGCGCCCCTGCGCGCGCGCCCCGGCGGCAAGGGCGAGGAACTCGCGCTGCATGATGGGGTCGAGCCCGCTCGTGGGCTCGTCGAGGACGAGCAGCGGCTCACGACCCATGAACGCGGCGATGACGCCGATCTTCTGCCGGTTGCCCCGCGAGAGCCGCTTGATGCGCACCGTCGGGTCCAGCTCGAGGCGCTCGGCGAGGGGCCCCCAGGCGCGGCGCGGCAGGCCGCGCAGCCGTCCGAGGTAGTCCAGCTGCTCGGCCGCGGTGAGCTCGCCCAGGAAGCCCGGGTCGGAGCCGAGGTAGCTGACCTGGGCGTGGATCGCCGCGGCCTCGCCGAAGGCGTCCCTCCCCAGCACGCGGACACCGCCAGCCGTCGGCCGCAGGAAGCCGAGCAGCAGCCGGATGGTGGTCGTCTTGCCGGCCCCGTTGGGCCCGAGGAAGCCGAAGGCCTCGCCCTCGACGACGTCGAACGTGACGTCCTCCACGCCCCGCTGGCGCCCGTACCACTTGGTGAGGCCCGTGGCCTCGATGACGGGTGTGGTCATGGGTGTGTCTCCCACGGCTCTGGTCGCGACGCCGCGCTGCGCCGCCCCGCCGCGCCCGTCGTCCGGCGCGCGCTGCACCGACGGGCGACCGGGCGCGCCCGTCGTGGATCGGGTCGATGGTCGACCCGGGATCGCGCGCCACGTAGGGGCGTCCGGCCCCAACGACGCACCGTGCGGTCCCGTTCGGCACGGGTCGAGCGGCCGGGAATCGAGCCGCCCCGCCGGCGTGGCCGACGGGGCGGGAGGACGGGACGGGAGGACGGGACGGGCGGCATCGGGCGTTACGCCACCGGCTCGAGCGCCTCCTCGAACTGGCTCGCGTAGAGCTCGTGGTAGAAGCCGCGGGCCGCGAGGAGCTCTTCGTGGGTGCCCTTCTCGACGATCCGGCCCTCGCGCATCACCAGGATCACGTCCGCGTCGCGGATCGTGGACAGGCGGTGGGCGATGACGAATGAGGTGCGTCCTTGCATCAGCCTGGCCATCGCCCGCTGGATGAGGACCTCGGTGCGGGTGTCCACCGACGAGGTGGCCTCGTCGAGGATGAGGATGGGCGGGTCGGCGAGGAACGCCCGGGCGATCGTGAGCAGCTGCTTCTCGCCCGCCGAGGTGTTCGTGGCGTCATCGTCGAGGATGGTGTCGTAGCCCTCGGGCAGAGTCTTGACGAAGTGGTCCACGTGGGCGGCCTCGACCGCCTCGTGGAAGCGTTCGTCTGAGCCCTCGCCGTCGGCGCCGTAGGCGATGTTCGCTCGAATGGAGCCCTTGAACAGCCAGGTGTCCTGGAGGACCATCCCGAACGTCTTGCGCAGGTTGTCGCGCGTCAACGTCCGGGTGTCGATGCCGTCCACGGTGATCCGGCCCTGGTCGACGTCGTAGAAGCGCATGAGCAGGTTGACGAGCGTCGTCTTGCCGGCGCCGGTGGGCCCCACGATCGCCACGGTCTGGCCGGGCTCGACGACCAGGTCGAGGTCCTCGATCAGGGGCTTGTCGGGCAGGTAGCGGAACGCCACGCCCTCGAAGGCCACACGGCCGTCGGCAGGCTCGCGGAGGATCGCGGGCTTGGCGGGGTCGGGCACCTCCTCCTGCTCGTCGAGCAGCTCGAACACGCGCTCGGCGGACGCCACCGCGCTCTGGAGCACGTTGGCGATCGAGGCCGCCTGGACGATCGGAAAGGTGAACTGGCGCGAGTACTGGATGAACGCGCTGATGTCGCCGAGGGTCATCTGGCCGTTGGCCACCCGGATGCCGCCGATGACCGCGATCGCGACGTAGTTGAGGTTGGACACGAACTGCATCGTGGGCTGGATCAGGCCCGAGATGAACTGCGCCTTCCACGATGCGTCGTAGAGCAGCCCGTTGCGCTCGTCGAAGACCTCGACGGCCTCCTGCTGGCGACCGAACAGCTTCACGATCGCGTGGCCCGTGTGCATCTCCTCGACGTGGCCGTTGAGGGTGCCGGTGCGATCCCACTGGGCGGTGAACTGCACCTGCGAGCGCCTGGCGATGATGACGGTGATGACCATCGAGACGGGCACGACCAGCACCGAGATGGCGGCGAGCACCCAGTTGATCGTGAGCATCATGACCAGCATGCCGATCACGGTCAGGACCGAGGTGATCAGCTGGGTGAGGCTCTGCTGGAGCGTCTGGCTGATGTTGTCGATGTCGTTGGTGACGCGGGACAGGATGTCGCCGCGCGACTCGCGGTCGTAGTACGCGAGCGGCAGGCGGCCGAGCTTCTCGGACACGCGGGCGCGCATCCGGTACACCGTCCGCTGGGTGACGCCGGCCATGATGTAGGCCTGGCCCCACGAGAAGATCGCGCTGGTGAGGTAGATCGCGACCAACGTCGCGAGGATGGACCCCAGCTTCCCGAAGTCGATTCCCACGCCCGGGAGGATGGTGGGGTAGGCATTGAGCTGGTCGATGATGCTCTGGCTGCCGCCGTGCGCCCCGATGGCGGCGACCAGCTGGTCGTGGGTCAAGCCCACCGACTGCGGGAACTGCTGGCCGATCAGCTTGCCCATGAAGCCTGAGGTCACCGCGTCGAACGCGGTGCCCATGATCTTGGGCCCGATGACCGAGAGCGTGACGCTGACGACCGCGAGCAGGATCACGACGGCGATCCTGGGCGCCTCCGGCCGCAGCTCGCCCAGCAGCCGCCGGAACGAGGGCCCGAAGTTCTTGGACTTGGCGCCGCCCATGTTCATGCCCATGTGCATCGGGCCGCCGCCGCCGGGTCCGCGCCCGCGGCCGGGGCCGAAGCCAGGACCGCCTGCCGGGACGCCGGGCCGGCCGCCCGGACCCATGTCGCCGGCGGGAGCGCCGCCGGGTCGCCGCTGCGGGCCGCTCATGCTGCCTCCTCCTCGGTGACCTGGGACAGCACGATCTCGCGGTAGGTCTCGCAGCTGGCCATCAGCTCCTGGTGGGTGCCGATACCGGCGACCCGCCCCTCGTCGAGGACCACGATCCGGTCTGCGTGGAGGATGGTGCCGACCCGCTGCGCGACGATGATCACCGTGGCGTTCCCGAGCTCCCGGGCCAGCGCCGCCCGGAGTCGGGCGTCGGTGCGGAAGTCGAGCGCCGAGAAGCTGTCGTCGAAGACGTAGATGTCGGGGTTGTGGACCAGCGCCCGCGCGATGGCGAGCCGCTGTCGCTGGCCCCCGGAGACGTTGGTGCCGCCCTGGGCGATGGGGGACTCGAGGCCCTCCTCCATCTCGCGGACGAAGTTCCTGCCCTGGGCGATCTCGAGCGCCTTCCACAGGCTCTCGTCGGTTGCGCGCTGGTCGCCGTAGCGCAGGTTGGACGCGATCGTCCCGCCAAACAGGTACGCCTTCTGCGGGATCATCCCGATCCGCTTCCAGAGGTCCTGGCGGTCGAACCTGCGGACGTCCACGCCGTCGACGAGGACCGTGCCCGAGGTGGCGTCGTACAGGCGCGGGATGAGGTTGACGAGCGTGGACTTGCCGGAGCCGGTGGAGCCCACGATGGCGGTGGTCTCGCCCGCGTTCGCCTCGAAGGTGATGCCGCGCAGGACCGGGGCCTCGGCGCCCGGATAGCTGAAGGACACATCCCGGAACTCGACCCGGCCCGTCCGGTCGGGGGAGACGGGATCCGCGGGATCCTCGATGGACGGCACCGTGTCGAGGACCTCGTTGATGCGACCGGCCGACACCTGGGCCCGGGGGACCATGATCAGCATCAGCGTGGCGCCCAGGACCGAGAACAGGACCAGCATGATGTACTGCAGGAACGCCATCAGGTTGCCCAGCTGCATGTCGCCCGCGTCCACCCGGTACGAGCCCAGGTAGATCACCGCGATCTGGCTGACGTTCATGATCAGGAAGATCGTGGGCATGGTGATCGCGAACAGGCGGTTCACCGACAGCGCCGTGCCCATCAGATCGACGTTCGCGTCGTCGAAGCGCCGCTCCTCGTGATGCGTGCGCACGAAGGCGCGGATCACGCGTACGCCGCCGAGCGTCTCGCGCATCACGAGGTTGATCTGGTCGAGCTTCTTCTGCATGGCGCGGAACAAGGGGATCGCCCGCGACATCACGATGCCGACCACGATCAGCAGGATCGGCGTGATGACGACCAGGATGCCGGTGAGCGGCACGTCCTGGCGGAGCGCCATGATCACCCCGCCGATGATCATCATCGGCGCCGAGAGCATCATGACCATCACCATCAGCACAACCTGCTGCACCTGCTGCACGTCGTTGGTGTTGCGGGTGATCAGGCTGGCCGCGCCGAAGTGGTTGACCTCGACCTGGCTGAAGGTCTCGACCTTGCGGAAGATCGCGTCGCGGACGTCGCGGCCGAGGCCCATGGCGACGCGGGCCGAGAAGAACACCGTCACGTACGAGCCGAGCATGAGCGCGAACGTGACCAGGAGCATGAACCCGCCGACGCCCAGGATGTAGTTGGTGTCGCCCTTCACGACCCCGTTGTTGATGATGTCCGCCTGGAGCTCAGGCAGGTACAGGTTGCCGAGCGACTGGCCGAGCAGGAGCAGCAGCACGAACAGCGCCGGCCACCTGTAGGGGCCGAGGCTTCGCCGCATGAGTCGGATCAACGGGGTGCCTCCGTGGTGGCGATGGGCGGGGTGGAGTGCGGGTCGAAGAGGGCCTCCCGCGCGCGCCGCATGGCGCGCAGGCCGCGGAGCAGCGCGCTGGCGTCCTCTTCGGGAAGCGTGTCCAGCAGGCGGGCGAGCTTGTCGCGACGCTCGGCCGCGATTCCGGCGATGAGCCCCTCGCCCTGCGGCGCGAGCACGACCCGCACGACCCGCCTGTCGTGCGGGTCCCGCTCCCGGCTGACGAGGCCGCGCTGCTCCATGCGGTCCACGATCCCGGTGGCGCTCGCCTGCGAGACGTCGAGGAGCTCGGCGAGCCGGTTCATGGGGAGCGGGCCCTCTCCCGAGAGGACGAACAGGACGTTGAGGTGGACGAGGCTCATCCGGCCGCCCGGCCAGTGGCGCATGAGGTGCATCTGGCGCCCAGGACCGTAGGCCGTGAGCTCCTCGAGGAGCGCGAGGCGGAGGTCTGCGTGCGAGGGCGCAGCGTCTGAGGCGGACATGGTGCGATTCGATAGCCCTTCGTTAGGCATGGATGATCATCCTTTGAGAGATCATCAATGTGACATGAAGGATATGTCCGGTGCGTCCGACTGTCCACCGGCTCGTCCGGGCGCGTCGACGATCAGGATGGGCGGGAGTTGTGCGCATCCCGTGCGCCTCGCGTGGAGGTCTCGTTGGCGCCCGCGGCCTGGCGTGCGCCGGGGATGCTCGGCGCGTGAAGCTGCGCTCAGCCGCGCTCAGCCGCGCTTGCGGACCTTCCAGACTTCCTCCACCGGCCATCGGGTGGGCCAGTCCGACCCGGCGGGCATGAACCGCGAGGTGGCGCCTGCGGGCGCCTGCGGCTCGAGCAGCTCCAGCACGTCGAGCCCGGCCCCGGTGAACAGGCGGATCCAGTCGCCGTGCGACGGGTGGAACTCCACCGAGTCGTCGCCCGGCCAGACCATCCGCCAGATGCCGAACTGGGGCCGCAGCAGCCGGTCGGTCGGGGGCTGGTCCTCGTCGTCCGGGACCGTGAGGCAGTAGAGGACGCTGTTGGTCAGCACATGGAGCCGACCCCCGGGGCGCAGCAGCCGGGCAGCCTCGGGGATCCACGCCGACGGGTCGGCCCACAGCACCGCGCCGTACTCGCTGATGGCGAAGTCGAACGAGGCGTCGGGATAGGGGACCCGCTCCGCGTTTCCGTGGATGAGGGGGAAGTCGAGGCCGTGCTCGCGCTGGAGCCGCGCCGCCGTCGCGAGCTGGTTGGCCGAGTTGTCGATGCCCACCGCCCGAGCGCCCCGACGGGCCATCCAGGCCGAGACGTAGCCGGTGCCGCAACCGAGCTCGATGGCGTCCTTGCCCGCCAGGTCGTCGGGCAGCATGCGGAGCTCGGCCTCGGGGAGGCCGAAGATCCCCCACGTCTCCTCGCCCGGCTGCTGCCGCCAGTTGGCCTCGCCGGGCGCCACCCACTGCGGCGCGTAGGCGTCCCAGTAGGCCCGGTTCGCCGCGACGTGCTCAGGCAGCGCGTCCTCGCCCATGCTCATCCGCCCCGGTGCCTGGCGGCGGCTGCCGCGAGCAGGTCCAGGAGCAGCGTCGTGGTGGGCCGCAGGTCCACCTGGACGTGGGACACGCCCAGGTCGCGCCACGCGTCGAGCGCGCGGGCGACGGCGTCCACGTCGGCGGGGAGCGCGTTCTCGGCCATCGGGCGTCCCTCCGCTGGGGCGTCGGCGTCGATCGTCAGGCCCACGGTGACCTCGATCGTCGCGGGATCGCGGCGCTCCGCCTCGCACGCGCGAACGAGGTCCGCGCGCCGCTGCTGGAACCGCTCGGTGGGGAGGCCGAACCAGGCGGCGTTCCAGGCGTCCGCGTGGCGGGCCGCCAGGCGCAGCATCCGCTCACCCTTGCCGGCGATGAGGATCGGCATGCGGCCGGGCAGCCGCGAGCCGCGCGGCGAGGGCGGCAGCAGCACGGCGTCCTCCGCCTCGTGCCACTGGCCGCGCAACGTGACGCGCTCGCCGCGGAGCAGCGGCAGGGCGACGGCGAGGAACTCCTCGAACCGGCCCACCCGATGGTCGTACGGATAGCCGAACGCCGCGTACTCTGGCTCGTGCCAGCCGGCCCCGAGACCCAGGATCAGGCGCCCGTCGGCCACCTCATCGATCGCAGCGGCCATCTTCGCGGTGATCCCGGGCGAACGGAAGCCGGTGCCCAGCACGATCGTCCCGAGCTCGACGCGGCTCGTCACCGCGGCGACCGCGGCCAGCATCGCGAGCGGCTCGTGCGGGCCCGCCTCATCCTCGCCCGGCATGCGGAACAGCAGGTGGTCGTAGACCCACAGGCTGTCGAGCCCCGCCTGCTCGGCCGACACCGCGAGGCTGCGGATGGCGGGCCACCGGGAGCCGTCAGGTCCGTCGAGGTCGTTGAGGGGCAGCAGGGCACCGATCTTCATCGCCCCATGGTAGGTGACCTGCGGCGCCCGCCATCCCCGACAATGGCGCCGTGAGCGCCAGCCCCCGCCCCGCACCCCGCCGCGTCGACCCCTGGCTCGTGGCCAGCTTCGCGCTGGCCGCGGCCATGTGGCTGCTGGTCATCGCCTGGTCCAACCCGGCCGTCCAGGCGCCCGACGTCTGGAACGGTCAGCCGGTCACCGCCCAGGACGCCCGCTCCTACTACGGGTTCAACTACGCGGACCTCTACGCCGGCCGGAGCGACTGGAACGCGATCGGGGCGTACCCGTACTCGCCCGCCTTCGCGCAGCTGCTGTTCCCGCTCAACCTGCTGCCGTGGCCGCTGTTCGTGGCGGCGTGGACGGCCATCCTGATCGCCGCGGTGTGGTTCCTGACCGGGCCGGACTGCTTCCTGCTGGGCCTGATGGTGGGCGCCATGGAGATCGCGGGCGGCAACGTCTCGCTGCTGCTCGCGCTGGCGATCGTCAAGGGGTTCCGGCACCCGTGGGTCTGGGCGTTCCCGCTGCTCACCAAGATCACGCCCGGCGTCGGCCTGCTGTGGTTCCTGCTCCGCCGCGAGTGGCGCCAGCTGGCGGTCGCGGTCGCAGCCACCGCGGCGATCGCGGCCGCCTCCTGCCTGCTGATGCCGCGAGCATGGCACGAGTGGCTTGACCTCCTGCGCGCCAACACGGGCAAGGGCGGCACCTGGGCCGCCATCCCGATCCCGCTCCTGGTGCGCGGGCCCGTCGGCGTGCTGCTGATCGTCTGGGGCGCTCGACGGGACCAGCGCTGGACCGTGCCGGTCGGGGCGATGCTGGCGTTGCCGGCGCTCTGGTACGGCTCCCTGTCGATGCTCCTGGCGGTGATCCCGCTCACGACGCCGGAGGACCGGACGCGCATTCGGGCGCGCCTGACGACTTGGCGAGTCCGCAGGGGCGTGCCCTCCTGAGGCGACGCGGGCGGCGAGCGCGCGACGCCGACGCCGCCCGGGCGGCTGCGTCAAGCGGAGCGGGCCCGGCCGATGGCGGCGGGCGTGGTCAGCTGCCCGCGGCCATCACCGCCCCCAGCGCATCCGCGAACGTGCCGAGGTTGCCGGGCGTGAAGCCCGCCACGTTGATGCGGCCCTTGCCGACCACGTAGACGCCGTGCTCGTCCTTGAGCTGGGCCACCTGGTGCGCGGTGAGGCCGAGCAGCGCGAACATGCCGCGCTGGGTGGCGATGCCACTCCAGTCACCCGGGATGTGCCGCTCCTCGAGGGCGGCCACCAGAGCACGGCGGTTGTCCTTGATCCGGGCGCGCATGGCGGCCAGCTCGGCTTCCCACTGCGGGCGCAGCGCAGCGTCGTTGAGGATGGTCCTGACGATGTCGGCGCCATGCGCGGGCGGGTTGGAGTAGTTGACGCGGATCGCCGCCTTGACGTGCGACTGGACCGCGTTCGCGTCCGCCGCCGAGCGCGCGATCACGAGCATCGCGCCGACGCGCTCCGCGTAGAGCGAGAATGTCTTGGAGAACGACGTCGAGACGAGCAGCTCCGCGCCCGGCCGCACGAGCTCGTGCAGGCCCGCCGCGTCCTCGACGAGGCCGTCGCCGAACCCCTGGTAGGCGAGGTCCACCAGCGGCAGCAGGCGGCGCTCCTCGACGACGTCGCCGATCCGGCGCCACAGCTCCGGTGTCGGGTCGACCCCGGTGGGGTTGTGGCAGGCTCCGTGGAGCAGCACGACGTCGCCCGGACTGGCCTCGCCCAGGGCGGCGAGCAGCGCGTCCTCGTCGATCCTGCGCCCGGTGCCGTCGGTGTACGGGTAGCTGCGGATCTTGAAGCCGGCGGCGTGGAACAGCTGCGGGTGGTTCGGCCAGGTGGGCTCGCTCATCCACAGCGTCTCGGACGCGCCCGTCTGGCGGAGCAGGTCGGCCGCCACCCGCAGGCCGCCGGTCCCGCCGGGCGTCTGCGTGGCGAGCGCGCGGCCCGAGGTGACGGCCTCGTGGTCGCCGCCCAGCACGAGCTCGCGGACAGCGTCGCGGTAGGCGACATCGCCGTCGATCGGGCGGTACAGCTTGGTCGCCGCCGACGCGGCCAGCCGGCGCTCCGCCTCGATGACGGTCCCGAGCATCGGGGTCCTGCCAGTCTCGTCCACGAACACGCCGGCCGAGAGGTTCACCTTGTTCGGGCGCGGGTCGTTGCGGTAGGCCTCGGCCAGGCCGAGGATGGCGTCAGGCGGGGCGGGGACGCGGGCGAGCGACGGGAGCGGCACGGGAGGACCTCGAGGCAGAACGTGTGAGCGGGGCGCCAGTCCGGACTCTACACGGACGGGCGGGTTGCGGGCGGGTTTCGGCCGCCGACCCGCCGACCAGCCGACCAGCCGATCAGCCGACAGAAGCGCCGAGCAGCGACCCGATCCCGTACGTGACCACGGCGGCGGCGAGGCCGAGCCCCGCCTGGCGTGCCCCGACCAGCAGCGGTGGTCGGTGGGTGAGTGTGGACACGGCTGCCCCCACGGCGAACAGGGCGCCCATCGACACCAGCAGCGACACCCAGAACGCCGCGGCCCCGGTGGCGATCAGGTAGGGGATCACGGGCACGACGGCCCCCAGCGAGAAGGCCAGGAAGGAGCTGCCACCGGCGGCGAACGGCGAGCCCATCGTCTGCTCCGAGAGGCCGATCTCCTCGCGCACGAACGTCTCGACCGCCAGGTCGTGGTCGGCCATGATCCGCGTCACGATGAGGTCCGCCTCACCGCCCGAGAGGCCTCGGGAGCGGTAGATGTCGCGCAGGATCTCGGCCTCTGCCGTAGGGTCCTGGTGCAGCTGCGCCCGCTCGAGGCGGACCTGGTAGTCGAGCACCTCGCGCTGGCTGCGGACGCTGATGTACTCGCCCACGGCCATCGAGAAGGCGCCCGCGAGGAGCCCCGCGATGCCCGCGATCAGGACGGTGTGGCCGTCGTTCGACGCGGCGCCGACGCCCATGATCAGCGCCAGGTTGCTCACCAGCCCGTCCGACGCGCCGAACACCACCGGCCGGACGATCGACGCTCCGGGGGTGTCGTGCGGCCCCGACGGGGCCAGCAGCCCGGACCAGCGGGCGCGGAGCAAGGCGAACGGAGACACAGGCGACCTCTGGCTGGCAGGACGGGTTGGCTGCGTCGATTGTCGCTCGCCTGCCGACACCGAGGACGGTCCGTCCGGCCCACCGCACGGATGGCCGACCTGCCCGACAATCTGTCCATGGCATCACATCCCATCGCGCACCCGGCCACCATCACCGTCTACGGCGCCGACTGGTGCGGCGACTGTCGCCGCGCGAAGCGGCTGCTCGCCGCGCGCGAGACCGCCTACGACTGGGTGGACGTCGCCGCGCGACCCGAGATCCGCGACGAGCTCACCGCGAACGGCTACCCGGCGATCCCGGTGATCGTGATGCCGGACGGCGCGATCCTCATGGAACCGTCCGATGCGGAGTTGGGCGCCGCGCTCGACGCAGGGCCGGCGCGGACCGCCTGATCCGGCTCTCGGACGGCGGGGAGCGTCAGCTGCCCTCGGCCTCGTCGAGCTCGAGCAGCAGGCTGTAGGCGGTGTCGCCCAGGAAGGTGCGCACCGCCGCCTCGGTCTCGGCGGTGACGTCCACCGGTTCGCCGCCCTCGTCCTCGTCCGATTCCACGTCGCCTCCGGCGAGGACGCTCATCACGCGCGCCGGCGTGGGCTCCACCGCCCACTCCTCGCCCGTCTCCGGATCGACGTCGAAGAACGACACGGCGTCGATCTCGTAGACCGCGCCGTCCGGACGGGTGAGCGTGCACGCCCACGACGCATCGTCATCGTCGACAGCGCGGATGGTCAGCGACAGCCCGAGCGAGCGGAAGAGCTCGCTGAGGTTGGCGGGGGAGTCAGGCATCGGGCGGTGTCCTCGGGGTGGCAGTGTCGGGGGTGAGCCTACCGCGTGCCGCACGGATGCGCCTGCCTGCGCGGGGGCGCCCGAGGCGCCCGGCCGCGACGGCGCACCCCCAATCCGCGCCGATGTACGAGCCGCATCCCGCGCTCCGGCGGGCCGTATGCTTGCGCCATGACGCACGACTCCCGCGTGGCCGTGATCGGCCTCGGCTACGTTGGCCTGCCGCTCGCCATCGCCTTCGCCGAGGCGGGCCTGGACGTCGAGGGCGTGGACGCCTCGGCCGGGCGCATCGCCGAGTTGGCGGAGCGCCACTCGCCGATCGACGACGTCACCGACGAGCGGCTCGCCGCCGCCCTCGGCGGGCGCCTCCGGGTCTCGTCGCCAGAGCGGGCCTCGCTCGCCGACGCGGATGCGGTGTTCGTCTGCGTTCCTACGCCCATCACCGGCACCAAGGACCCGGATCTGGGGCCCGTGGTCTCCGCGGCGGAGCTGATCTGCGCGCACCTGCGGGCCGGGCAGCTGGTGATCCTGCAGTCCACGACCTTCCCCGGCACCACCACAGGCCGCTTCCGCGAGGTCCTTGAAGCGTCTGGCCTCCGGGCGGGCGTGGACTTCGACCTCGCCTTCGCCCCGGAGCGGGTCAACCCCGGCGACCCGGCGTCCGCCTTGAGGACGACGCCGCGGCTCGTCGGCGGCTCGACTCCCGCGGCAACGCACCGCGCCGCCGCGCTGCTGCGCAACATCAACGACCGGGTCGTCGAGCTGTCCTCGCCCGACGCGGCCGAGATGGCGAAGCTGCTGGAGAACACGTTCCGCAACGTCAACATCGCCTTCGTCAACCAGCTCGCCCTGCTGTGCGAGCGGATGGGCCTCGACGTGTGGGAGGTCATCGACGCCGCGGCCACCAAGCCGTTCGGGTTCATGCGGTTCACGCCGGGGCCCGGCGTCGGCGGCCACTGCATCCCGGTTGATCCGTACTACCTGTCGTGGCGGGCGCGCGAGTTCGACTTCACGGACCGCTTCATCGAGCTCGCCGGGGACATCAACTTCGAGATGCCGCGCCACGTGGTGACGCTGACCGCCGAGGCGCTCAACGAGCGAAGCAAGGCGCTCAAGGGGTCGCGGGTGGGCGTCATCGGCGTGGCGTTCAAGCCCGATGTGCAGGACCCCCGCAACTCGCCGGCCGGCGCCGTGCTGGCGCTGCTCGCGGAGCGCGGCGCCGAACTCCGCTACCACGACCCGTACATCCCCGAGTTCCGGGACGACACGGGCCGAGTGCACCGGGGCGTGGGCCTCGATGCGCTCCTCCACTGGGCGGACGTCATCGTCGTGGTCACCGCGCACAGGCGGATCGAGTGGGACCACCTGTACGCCAACGCCGAGCTCGTGGTCGACACGGTGAACTCGTCGCGGGGGCGGCCGCTGCGGCCAAAGCAGGTCCTGCGGCTGGGCGCGGGGTGGTCGGCCGGCGCCTGAACGCCCCTTGGGGTTCGGGCCCGCGTCGCGGCGCGCGCTGCGGTGAGCGTCACCCCCGGGCCCGCGCCGCGGCGCGGTGAGCGTCACCCCGGCCTGCCTCGCGGCGCGGTGCCCGTTGAGCGGGCATTCCGTCGCACGTGACCGCTGAGCGGTCAGATCATCGCGCCACCGGGATGGGAATCCGGGCGAGATCGGCCCGCTCGTGCGTCGGGTTGACCGGACAGCGGGTACATGCGCCGGAGTGCCCGCCGGGCGGGCAGCCGGCTGCTCCCCCCAAGACCGCCCCCCGGCCCGCAGGCGCGGCGCGCCGTTGCTGCGGCCGAGACGGCCCATCCCGCGACGAGCGCCGCGCATAGATTCGGCAGCGTGACCGACTACCGACGCATCTCCTACTGGCTCGAGACCGCTCACGACAACCTGACGCCGCGCCCGCCGCTCGAGGGCGGCACCGACGCGGACGTCGCAATCCTCGGGGCGGGGCTGACCGGCCTGTGGACGGCGTACTACCTCCACCGCGCGGACCCGTCGCTGCGGATCGTGGTGGTCGAGCGGGACATCGCAGGCTTCGGCGCCTCGGGCCGCAACGGCGCCTGGTGCGCGCCGGACCTCAACATCTCGATGGGCCGCCTGGCGAGGCTGCACGGCGAGGACGCCGCCCGCCGCATACAGCAGGCGACGTACGACGCGGTGGACGAGGTGGGCCGTGCGACCGCCGCGGAGGGGATCGACGCCGGGTTCCACAAGGGCGGCGAGGTCATCGTCTCGCGCGGGCCGCAGGGCGAGCCGGCGCTGGAGGAGTCGCTCGAGGAGTACCGCCGCTTCGGCTTCGGCGACCGCTACCGGCTCATCGGCGGCGAGGAGCTCAAGGCGCGGATCTGGATCGCGGGCGCGACGAGGGCGCTCGTGTCCGAAGACGCCGCGGTCGTCCACCCCGGACGCCTGACCCGCGGCCTGGCGCGGTTGCTTGAGCGCGAGGGCGTCCGGATCGTCGAGCAGACGCCCGTCACCGACGTCCGGCCCAAGGACGGCACCGGCCAGGCGACGCTGGTCACGCCGCGCGGGGACGTGCGTGCCCCCGTCGTGGTGCTGGCCGGCGAGGCGTACCTCTCCGAGCTCAAGTCACTGCACCGCCAGCTCGTGCCGCTCTGGTCGCTCATCGTGCTCACCGAGCCGGTCAGCGACGAGGCGTGGGCCGAGATCGGCTGGCGCGGGCGGGAGGTGGTCGCCTCGACACGGCTGTCGATCGACTACCTCTCCCGGACCGAGGACGGCCGGATCCTGTTCGGTGGGCGAGGGGCCCCGTACCGCTTGGGCTCGCCGATCAAGCTGGCCTACGACCAGCACGGCCCGACCCACGAGCGCCTTCGGGGGTTCGTGCGCGCCTGGTTCCCGTCGCTGCGGGACGTCAGGTTCACCCACGCCTGGGGCGGACCGCTGGGCATGCCGCGCGACTGGCACCCGACGATGTCGTTCGACCCGGCGACGGGCATCGCCACCTCGCGCGGGTACATCGGCCACGGCGTGTCCACGGCGAACCTCGGCGGACGGGTCCTGACCGACCTGATCCTGGGCCGGTCCACGCCGCTCACCGAGCTGCCGCTGGTGAACCACCGCTCGCGCGACTGGGAGCCCGAGCCGTTCCGGTTCCTGGGCGTCCGGTACGCACAGTGGGCCCTCGGCCGCCTCGACGAGAAGATCGCCCGCACGGGCGTGCCGCCCAGCGGCAGGAGCCTGGCCGAGCGCATCGCCTCGCACTGAACCGCGCGGGCAAATGGCGGATCCGCGAGCCCACGGAGACGCCCGAGCGCGAGACGGCCGGTTCCGGCCAGACCTGGCTAGCGGAGCAGTTCCGCGTTCATCCGCTGGTCGGCTCGCCGAACGAGCATGGCCGCCGACTCGCCGGGCGCCGGGCTCGCCCACCCGAACGAGAGCCGCAGGCCGGCGCCGTCCATGGGCAGCCGCGGCAGCAGACGCTCCCGCACGCGCTCGACGTAGTTGATCGCGGCCACCTCGTCCGTCTCGGCGAGCAGCGCGCCGAACCGCGTCACGCCGATGCGGAACAGCAGGTCGCTGGTGCGCGATTCCCGCCACAGCGCCTGTGCCGCCTCGTGCAGGATGTGCCGGCCGACCTCCCCGCCGAAGTCCTCGCCCAGCTCCGTCACGCCCTCGACCTCGAGGACGACCACCGTCAGCCCTCGCCCGTACCGCGCGGACCGGGCGACTTCGGCGACGAGCGTTCGCTGCCAGGAGTCGGGCCCGTCCAGCCCGGTGAGCTGGTCCCGCCAGCCGCTGGGCTCCGGGATGCCGCGGATCTGCACGACGCGTGTGCCTCTCTGGTCCTGCGCTGGCGGTGCCGGCGCCACCGCGGTGCCGGCCAGCCCGTCGGTGACGAGCGGGGCCATCGTCGAGCCGGGCGGCGCGCACTGACACCGGCCAGTTGGTGGGGGTGGGCCCCTACGAACGTCCCGCGCGGGCGTCCTCCGGCCGCGCGCCTACGTCGCGCGCCTACGTCGCGCGCCTACGTCGCGCGCCTACGTCGCGGTCCGGCCTCGCGCCCGCGTGCGCGGGGCCCGCAGCCCGCGGGTCCGCCGACCAGGACCGGACTACGAGGCCGACACCATCCTCGTGGCCGTCCGGTGGGCGAGGGCCATCAGCGAGAGCATCGGGTTCACCCCGGACGCCGTCGGCATCGCCGACGCGTCGGTCATCCACACGCCCGGGGTGCCGTGGATCTGGCCGTCCGGGTCCGCGACCGACGATCGGGCGTCGATCCCGATCCGGCAGCTCGACATCTGGTGGGCGCTGAACAGCAGGATCCGGTTGGCCGAGATGGAACGGCGGGCGAGCCCGTCGAGCCAGGCGTCGAAGGGCTCGCCATCGCGCCAGGCGTGGGGCGGGGTGACGAGCGGGATGATCTGGCGCGCGCCGGCGGCGCGGTGCACCCGGGCGAGCTCGACCGAGGCGCGCCGCAGCAGCTCGCGCTCCGGGGCGCCCGGCGCGTACTCGACGCTCGTGCCCCCGTCCCGGGCGATCGAGATGCGGCCGACGGCGCGATCACGCACGATGCCCAGGAACGCGGCCACGCGGTCGCACTGCGTCATGACCTCGCGGTGGCCCGCGCTGTCCCACCACGGCAACCCCGAGGCGATGAGCCCGGGGTGCGTCGGCGCGGCCTCCATGCGGAAGCCCCACGACCCGTCCGCCTCGCCGAACGCGTCGCTCATCACGCTCTGGGGAACGCCGGACCAGGGGGAGAGCGCCTCGTCGTAGATCCCCGCGATGGCCGCCACGGGGTGCATGTGGAGCGTGCGCCCGGCGGTGCCGGCGGCGATGCCGGACCGGAGCAGCACGACAGGCGACAGAATCGACCCGCCGGCGACCGCCACCTGCGGCGCCCGGACCGTGATCTCGCCGCCGGGCACGCGGGCCACCACGCCGCCCGCCCGTCCGTTCTCGAGCAGGATGCGGACGGCCTCGGACCGGTCGAGGACCTCGGCACCGTTCGCACACGCGGCGGCGAGGAACGTGCGCAGCACCGACTGCTTCGCGCCCCGCCGGCAGCCCACCGCGCAGGGTCCGCAGTCGCCGCAGCTCCGCACGTTGCGCGGGATCAGCTGCCACGAGTGGCCAAGCGCCTCCAGCCCCGCGGCGAGCTTCGCGTTGGGCCCGTTGCGCTGGCTCTCGGCGGTGGTGACGCCGAGCGCGGCCTCGATCGCCTCGTAGTGCAGGTCGAGGTCGTCGCCCACGCCGGCGGCGCGCCACTCCTCGCGGACGGCGGCGGGTGCTCGCAGCGACGAGCTCCAGTTGACCACCGTGCCGCCGCCCACGGCCGACCCCGCGCGGATCGCGATCCAGCGGTCGGCCGTGGCCGACAGGCCGCGGTCGAGGAACAGGGCCGCGAGACCGTCGAGCTCGGGCCCTCCGAAGGCCGACTCGGCGACCATCGCAGCACGCTCGAGCACCACCACCCGCCGGCCCGCCGCGGCGAGTACCCCGGCCACGACGCCGCCGCCCGCGCCGGAGCCGATCACCACCGCGTCGGCCTCGACCACCTCGCCGGCCCGCGGCGTGCGAACGCGGATGTCGCTGGGACTGGGCGCGTCGGGGGCCGGCGGCACGAAGCCGGTCCGGGCGCGCCAGGGCGAGTCCTCGATCCCGTACGTGAGCAGCAGGGTCAGGCGCTTTAGGTCCTGGAACGCCGTGCGCTTCATGGCGATCGGCGAGCCGCCCAGGCTCCGAAGCCAGGCCTCGCGCGCGGCTTGGTCCATCGCGCTGACGGCCCGCGGCCGGCCCGAGAGCAGCAGGTTGCCCAACCCTGAGTCGGCCACCCGGAGGAGCACGTCAAGCTGCTGGCGGAGCGACGGGCGGTTGAGCGCGTCCACCTCGGCGAGGATGCGCCGGTGGACGCCCAGCTCGCTGGCGGAGGGCAGTCCGTCGTGCGCTGGCACGAAGGCGTCGACGACGGCGGCGAGGGCCCGGTCACGGGAGGTCATGGGTTGCGAGCGTAGCGTGTCGCACCCCGGCCGGCAGGGCGGGCGCGCGTGCCGGGCCACAGCACTGCGCGGCCTCGGACGACACGGCGCGACGTGTGGCTCCGGACGGCACTGCGTGCGCCGTGCGGCGCGGCCGCGCCTCCGTGCGGCACTGCGTGCGGCGCGGCCGCGCCTCCGGTTGCTGCTTGCCGAGCGAGCCTGCAAGGTCGTCAGCGGACCCCTATGCTCCCGGCACATGAGTGCGTCACGCGAATTCGAACAGGGCGACGACGCCGAGACGACGCCGGGCGCGGCGGGCGGGGAGGCCGACGCCGGCTCCCGGGCACCTTCTGCGAGCGGGCTGTCCATCGCGTCCCATCGCGACGCTTCCGGCGCGCCGGTCCATCGTGGCTGGGCGCCCATGGGCACGCACCAACGCTGGATGGCGCCGTTCGTGCTGGCGATCCTCGCCAGCGGATCGGCCCACGGCTACGCCATCCTGGGCGAACTGCGACAGCTCGGCATCACGAACGGATCGGTCGATGTCGGGCAGGTGTACCGCACGCTGCGGGAACTTGAGCTGGCCGGACAGGTCCGCAGCGCATGGGCCACGGGGACGGGCCCGGCGCGCCGCGACTACGAGCTGACCGAGACCGGGTCCGCCGCCCTCGACGAGTGGGCCGCGGTCATGAAGGAGCGCGCCCGACTCGTGGCGGAGTTCGACGCCCGGTATCTCGAGTGGCTGTCGGGGCGATCGCGGCGGTCGAGCGACTGACAGGCGGCGCGGGGGACACGCCTGAACGATCCTGCCACCCGTCACCTATGCTCACGAGGACTCGTAGCCGCGACGGCCAGGGACAGCCGGCCGATTCCGCAACCTTCGCCCACCAGCGATGCGCCGCGCGCATGCGTGACGGGAGTTCTCGCCTGGGGCGCGGATACCAGTCCTCCCAGGCATAGGTGACGGGATGCGCCGGCCGGCCATCGGCCGCAGCGGCTTTCCCCCCCGCCGGTCACGGGTAGGACGACACCTCGACGTGGCCGGTCGCGACCACGATCGAGATCCGCACGCCACGGGGCGCCGAACCGCTGGTGTCGACGTACTCCACGAGCCAGTGCTCGACACCGAAGTCGGTGACCCTGGTGGTGGTGCGCGGTGCGCTCGCGAACGACGGGTACGAAAGCCGGACGATCGTGGCGGCCGACTGCTCGGCGGCGGCCTGTGTGACCGGCGTCGGCGGGTGGAGCGCCGCGTCGAACTCGTCGGCCGAGCTGGCCAGCGGCGTCCCCAGGCCGAGCACGAGCGCGAAGCCGGCCACGAGCAGCGCGGTCCAGGCGGCGGCGAGGAGGGGGAAGCGGACCGTCACGGGCGTCCCAGGTAGACCATGTAGTGGAGCGTCTTGAGGGTGATCTCGGCGGCGTCGACGTCGCCCGCGGCAACGAGGTCGTCGATGGCCTTGGCCGTGCCCACCTTCGCCGCCTGGAACGCGTCGATCGGGGTCATGCCGCTCGCGACCGCCTTCCAGAACAGCAGCTCGAACCCGGTCCGCCCCGACGGCGTGTCGCTCGGCCCGAGCGGCACGCTGTACGAGAGGTGCGTGTCGGCGATGTAGGCCCGCGTGCCGGACCGCAGGTAGTGCAGCGCGAGGTCGTTGTCGGCGGTCTTGTGCCTCGGCGCCTCGGCGGTGTCCAGCGTCCACGCGCCGTAGCACGCCCCGATCTGCACCACCCCGTGGCTGGTGGGGTTCGACGCGATCGTGACGCCGTCCACCTGCGAGGCGTCCGCTACCGACCACTCCGCGTCGAGCGGGTGTCGCGCGTCGAGCGGGAGCCAGGTCACGGTGTTCGCGGCCCACGAGTCCGTCGCCACGCCGATCCCGTGCAGCAGCACGTACAGGTAGCGCGAGTTCGACGCGGCCAGGTTCTGCCCGAAGGAATCGCCCTCGGTGGGCGGCGAGTAGGAGAGGCGCACCTGCGCCATCGAGCCGATCGCGTTGACGACGATTCCCGCCTGCGACCTGCGCTCCTGGTTGATCAGCGCGAAGCCCGAGCCGTCGGGCGGCACGATGTCGGAGAGCTGCGTGAGCAGCAGGTCCGCGTCGTCGGAGGAGGGGATGCGGGCGACGGCGAGGTCGGGGGTGCCGTACGGGTCGCCGTCGAGGTCGGCATAGAAGTTGTCCGACGGGACCCAGTCGGCGGGCAGCCCCCAGTCGGCCAGGGCACGCTGCTCCGAGCTCGCCAGCGGGTTCGCCAGATGCACGTATGGCACGGTGTCGTCGTTGCCCAGGATCAGCAGGTACCTGTAGTGGCCGGCGCGCAGCAGCCGCTGGGTCTCGGCGACGGTGGCGTCGGGCGTGTCACGGGTGACGCCGTCGGCCTCGAGATCGTGGAGTTCGCCGACGCGCCGCGCCGCCGCCAGCACCGCATCGGTGCGCGAGCCCAGATGCTGTCGCAGCACCGAGGCGCGGGTCACGACGAGGACGTCCGCCGGGCTGGCATACGGGATGGGGCCGGACTGCGTGCCGCTGCCGACGACCTCTTCGTACTGATCGCCGCCGCCCACGGTGAACGGCACCACCTCGTCGGGAACGCCGTTGTAGTCCACCTCGATCGTGTAGCTCCCGTCAGGGAACCCGTCGCCGGTGTGGAACGCGTAGACGAAGCCTGCGCCGGCGTCCTCGCCATCGCCCGACTCGTTGACCACGGTGTGCGCGGCGTCGTGCACGAAGCGGTCGCCCTCGAACAGGCGCAGCTTGAGCTCGGTGCCGGCGGGGACGTACTGCCAGCCCAGCAGGCCGAACACCGTCTGCGTCCCGCTGGCGAACTGCGTCGCTTGTCCGACGGGGTCGCCGGCGGCGTCGATGTCGGTCGCCAGCTGCAGGTGGAAGAGCACCGACTGGCCGATCGAGGGCGGCAGCGCCGGCGAGTCGACGGTCCTGGCCGGGCCGGTCGACGCGGTCGCCCAGGGACTGCCCGCGGGGGCGGCCGCGGCGCTGACCGCTGGACTGCCCGCGGGGGCGGCCGCGGCGCTGGAGACCGCTGGACT